>CAIVEA010000786.1 GCA_903904765.1 uncultured Chloroflexota bacterium | reverse complement strand
CCTTCCGTCAAAGCAGTGCTACCTCCCGTCGGGATATAGATAATATTCGCCGAGGCATCCACCGTCGTCAGATTATCAATGCCCCATATATCCGCAGTGCTGCTCACCACCATCCGGTTAAAAAGAGCCGTCCCCCCATAGCTCACTGGTGTCCCCATCGAGCCGGATGCGGCAACTGCCCCCGTCACACTATCCACTTTGTCGGTAGCACCCACCATATACAGATCAATGGTGTAACCCGGCGCGGTTGTATGATCTGTCGCCAGATCAAAGCTATAGCTGCTCTGCGGTTGGCTGAAGTCAATCGTCAGTGTTGCGCCGGGGTTCGGCACAGCACCGCCCGATTGCAAGTTAAAAACGGCCTTGCCGCTCACCGGCGCAAAACTGCCCAATGAATCTTGAATCGTGAAAGCGCTACCACCATCAATCGCACTTACGCCCGTTATGCCCAAAGTATCGGCATTCTGATCCGCGGGAAACAATTCAAAGTCTACACTAGTCGCCGCCCACGTTGGCGCTGCCGAAAACAGCACCCCGCCCATGCACAGCACCACCAGAAGCAGACGGCAAAACCGGAATATTGCGGTCATGGCAATTCATCCTTTACCCACGCAGCACCAGCGTCAGGCTGAATATCCCTATTGTACAGTGAGTTTGCGATCACGGCGGCGGGATAGGCGTTAAGTACCGCTGCTTTCCAGCACAGCACAAACCGCCGTACCCTCACAAAAACGGTTTGAACACACGCTCCACATCTGCCAGCGTTTCCACACGCACCAGTTGTTCGCGCACCGATGCCGCACCCGGAACGCCCAGATGATATTTCGTCAGTTGTCCGCGCAGTTCGTACAACGTCGCCCGTTCCCCGATCAACGAATACTGCACCGCCAGTTGCGCGTGACGCAGCGCAGCCTGCGCCCGTTCACGCGGTGTAGGTGGCGGGGGCGGTTCGCCATTCCGAATCTCATAGGCGATCTGGTGAAACAACCACGGATTGCCCAGCGCCGCCCGCCCGATCATCACCCCATCGCACCCCGTTTGCTCCAGCATGCGTGCCGCATCCGCCGCGTTCTGCACATCCCCGTTGCCGATCACCGGAATTCGCACAGCTTCCTTCACCTGCCGGATGATGTCCCAATCGGCCTTTCCGGTGAACGCTTGCTCCGCCGTCCGCGCATGAACGGCAATCGCCTTCACGCCCGCCTGTTCAGCTGCGCGGGCGAACTCAACGGCGGTCAGATGTTCGGCATCCCACCCGCTGCGAATCTTCACCGTCACCGGCACGTTCACGGCCTTCACCACCGCTTCCACCACCCACGTCGCCGTACACACATCCTTCAGCAGCGCCGCACCGCCGCCTTTTTTGGCGACTTTGGGAACCCAGCATCCCATGTTGATGTCCACGATGTCCGCGCCTTGATCGGCCACCACCCGCGCCGCCTCCGCCATCACAGCGGGTTCTGCGCCATACAGTTGCACTGCAAACGGGCTTTCGTCTGTCCGCCAATCAAACATGCGCCAAGTTTTCTGGCTTTTATAATGAATCGCCGTGCTGCTAATCAATTCGGTGCAGACCAGCCCGCAATCGCCCATCTCCCGGCACAGGCTGCGAAACGCATAATTTGTCTGTCCGGCCATCGGAGCCAGCGTCAGCGGTGTTTCGATACGAAGCGACCCGATGTGCATCGG
>CAIVEA010000785.1 GCA_903904765.1 uncultured Chloroflexota bacterium | reverse complement strand
TTCCTGAACGTCCGCGCCGAACGTTCCATCGTCTGGCCGGAAAAACAGGAAATCGGTGAACTCAAATTGAGCTTTGTCCGCATCGCCAAAGATGTCGACTCGTTCCGCCTCGCCATCATCGCCAGCACGCCCCTCATTGTGGGAATGCTGGCGGTCTGGCACATCGCCGTGAATGTTCTGGCGATACCTGCCAACCTCGTCAACATCCAAAGCGGCGTGTATGGCGACCTCACCAACGGCATCAGTCATCTCACCTCCGCACCGGATTTCTGGCTGTGGCTGTATCTCGCTTTCACCATTAGTAACACGATGATGCCCAACTTCGCACTGCTGCGCGGCTGGCGTGTGGTCATCATCGCCATCGGCGCGATTATCGTCGCTCTGTTTCTAGTTGGCGTGGGCAATCAGGTCGTCCTCAACAATTTACAAGCGCCTGTGACCAACGCCCTTGGCGGCCTCTCCACCTTATTTGCCATCATCATCGGCATTGACTTCTGTTTTCTCGCCATCTTAGGGACAATGGAAGCCGTCATTGAGCGGCTGACGGGCGACAGTGCCACCTTTGAAAACGGCAAGATGATTACGATGCGCTATGCCGAATTGCAGGAGCGCCGCCGCGAACAGGCCAAAGCCGCCGCCAAACGAACAGCCATCGCCGAGAAAAAGCCTCAGTCAGGTGGCGTGCCCACTGTCTACAGCCTGCCCTTCCCCATCCCCGAACCACCGGGGCGCGAAGCCGTCACCCGTTCACCGTCTAATATCACGATCTCCAAGGAAGAAGATGATGCGCCGTCAGCACCTGCTCTGGGAACGCCGCGCCAAACGCCCGCCATCGTCAGCGGCAGAGTCACTCCACAATTGGGCGCATCCGAGGAAAACAAACCGCCCGTCCCGCCTTTGAGCAGCGGTGTCCGTCCGTCTTTGCAGTCATCCAGTCCGCCACCTGCATCCGGCATCGGCGGCAACCGTATCGCCCTACCCACAGCGGGAGCAGCCCCCCGCCCTGCGTCGCCGTCGCCCTTCGCCGCTGCCCCCAACCCACCCGGTTTGGGCGCACCTGCCACACCCAAACCAGCCTTCTCTACACCGAAAGACGAAGAATTACCCGACGACGATGAAATTGAAGATGAGGACATTGAATCAACTGACGACGATCAGGACGATGGCGAAGTGACCTACGAAGATTTTGAAGACCCGGCCTGACCATTCCGCGCCAGTACGAGCGAACCAATGAACACCAGCGTCAGCATCACGCCCAACGCTACGAACTTGAAAAGTTGGCTTTCAACCACCAGCGTCAACGTACCGAATAGCGCACAGAAGCAGTAATACGCCAGCACGATCTGCCGTTGACTGAATCCCATATCCAGCAGGCGAAAGTGGATATGCCCGCGATCACCTTCAAACGGGCTGCGCCCTTGTCGGATACGATTCAGCACCTGCCACAAACTATCCACCAGCGGCAGCCCCATAACCAGTAAAATCGTCGCCATTTTCGCGCCGCCGATGATACTCAACGTCCCAAGCAAATAGCCCAGAAACGGCGCACCGCCGCCCATAAAAATCCGTGCCGGATAGAAGTTGTAGACGAGAAAACCGAGGGTGCTGCCCATCAGAGCCAGCATGAGCAAGCTCACGCTCGTCTGCGGTGGGTCAACTCGCAGCGCACTATTCACGAACAGCATCACACCCGCGATGAACGCTACGCCCGCCGCCAGTCCGTCAGCACCGTCCAACCAGTTGACGGTATTCATCATGCCCACCAGCCAGAAAAAACTGAGCGCCACCGTCACGATATGCGGCCAAGCTTCAGTCTGCTGTCCGGTCAACGGATTATTCAGCATCTCTATGAAAATCTGAAAGACGATGGCAATTGCAGCGGCAGCGAATTGCCCCATGAACTGCGGGAACGCCGTGAAGTGGTAAATATCATCCAGCAAGCCCACCAGAAAAACAACCGCCCCACCCAGCAGCAGGCCGGACAGACGGATGATCTCATACGGGTCTAAACGCGGCACTGGCAGCGCCTGCGCCACCAGCACCGTTATTGTAAATGCGAGATAAATCCCCACGCCGCCCAGCTTGGAAACGCCACGTTGATCGGCATCACTCTGCCGTCGCCCGCCCGGTATCGCCACAATCTTGTAACGCCGCCCCAGCCGTTCCATCAACGGGACAACTGCCAGCGCAATACTGAGGGACAGCACAAAGACAAGAACAAAGGCGATCACTTCCAGCGTGGTCACAGGGACACTCAAGTTCCGAACTGGCGATCACCAGCATCGCCCAGCCCCGGCATAATGAACCCGATTTCGTTCAGCCGTTCATCCACCGAAGCAACATGAATCGGCACATCAGGATGCGCCTTCGACAGCCGTTCCACTCCTTCCGGCGCGGCGATCAACCCCATGAACTTGATGCGCGACACGCCCCACCGCTTCAGGATGTCCACTGTCGCCACCGCCGAACCGCCCGTTGCCAGCATCGGGTCGAGGACAAGGCATACCTGCACCGTCGGCGCAGTCGGCAAGCGGTTGTAGTATTCCACCGGACGCAGCGTCTTTTCATCCCGGTACAACCCAATATGCCAGACCTGCACATTCGGCAGCATTTCCATCACACCATCCACCAACCCCAGACCGGCACGTAAAATCGGCACTAGACCTATCTTGTCCTCCGCCTTATGTCCTTGTGCTTCGCCCATCGGTGTTGTCACCGTCTTGGGCTGAAGCGGTAGATCACGGGTGGCCTCATACGTCAGCAACAACGCCAATTCGCGTACCAGTTCACGAAACGCACGATGATCGGTATCTTTATCGCGCAAAACGCTCAATTTATGCAGAACTAGGGGATGTTGGGAAACATGAACGTGGTTCATCGTCACACTCCTCGGGGGTAATAATGCGCCCAATTGTACGCAGTGCGGAGAAGCCTGTAAAGCGACCGTTGCGCCCCATCCCCCTCCGAAGATACAATCGAACAAATCATCTGATAGGAAGTGCTGAATGACAGACGATCCACGCATGGTAGCAGGGGGTCGCCGTCGTGATGACCGCGAGAATATTGCGCTGCGCCCCAAGTTCTTGCGCGACATCGTGGGTCAAGACTCGGTGCGCGAAAACCTGCAAATCCTGATTGATGCCGCCAAAAGCCGCAGTGAACCGATTGACCATGTGCTGTTCTATGGCCCGCCCGGTCTGGGTAAAACCTCGCTGGCACATGTCATTGCCAACGAAGTCGGTGTGAATATCCGCATCACCGCTGGTCCATCGATCGAACGTGCTGGCG
>CAIVEA010000784.1 GCA_903904765.1 uncultured Chloroflexota bacterium | reverse complement strand
GTCACACAGATGACCGCGCCCACCCTGACCAACGACAACTATGGCTGCTTCCTCGCCAAGTCCGTCGGCGCGATCACGATGGCCTTCGGCACGCATGTCACCCCGCTGGCGGTGGAAACCATGCGTCCGCACCCCTCGTTGGACTTGTGCCTGCGCGGAGAACCGGAAGTCACGCTGCGCGAAGTGGTGGATACCATCACCGGACACACCGAGTTCAGCGCGGACACGTTGCGGCTGTACAAATCGTGCGATCCCGAATGGGAGCCGAAAAAGGCCGAGAAAATCCCGAATGCTGATCTGTACGATCTTAGCCATGTGAAAGGTCTGGTGTGGCGGCGCGGTGGTGAAATCGTCCGCAACCCTGACCGCAACTTCATCCCGAATCTGGATGATCTGCCGCTGCCCATGCACCACCTGCTGCCGCTGGATAAGTACCGCACCGCCGTTCTGGAGGGGTCGTACCAGTTCATCGTCACCAGCCGCGGTTGCACGGCAGGCTGCATCTACTGCATCAAGCACGTCAGCTATCAGGCCGGTTTGCGCCTGCGTAGCCCGGAAAATATCGTTGCCGAGATCGAAATGCTGGTGGCGCTAGGCGTGAAGAACATCCACATGTACGCTGACCTGTTCACCGCCAACCGCGAACAGGTGATCGGCCTGTGCAACCTGCTCATCGAGCGCAAAATCAAGATCGGGTTCACCGCCAACAGCCGCGTGGACTATGTGGACAAGGAAATGCTGGAGCTGATGGCGAAAGCCGGTTGCACCGTGCTGTCATGGGGCATCGAGAGCGCCAACGAAGAAATCCTGAAGAAAGCCCGCAAAGGCACTACAGCCGAACGCGCCCGCCAGAGCGTGACGTGGGCGAAGCAGGCTGGCATCCGCAACCTCGGTTACTTCATCGTGGGGCTACCCGGCGAAACAAAGGAAAGCATTCAGGAAACGATTGACTTCAGCAAGACGCTGCCGCTCGATCTGGCGATCTTCCACATCGCCGCGCCCTACCCCGGCACGCCGTTCTTCTTCATGGTGATGGAGAACAACTGGTTCAAACCGGGTACGCGCTGGGAACAGGTGGATATGGATCAGTCCACCGTGCTGCAATACGGCAACCTGAACGCCGAGGATTTGGAACGCGAAGCCCGCCGCGCCATGCGCGAGTGGATGTTCCGTCCGGGGCCGATCATCACCTACTTGAAGTCGTTGCGGAATATCGGTGCGCTGCGCTCTGCCATCAACGTGGGGATGCAGCAGATCAAGTGGACGCTGTTCCCGAACGCCGCCCACTAGGCCACCCTCACCCTTCACCAGAAGACCACGCCAGAGGCAACCCCTCTGGCGTTTTTATTTCCCTTCAGGACTCGCCAAAGTGCGGCTCAAAAGGGATAATCCCTGCTCTGGTCTCCAATTGTCCGAAAGGAAGACACCATGCCCGTATCCGCACTATCGCGCCGCCAGATGCTCAAGTTCCTACTGGCGGGCGGGAGCGCCGCCCTGCTCCCTCTGCTCAGAAAGCCGTTGCCCCACGCACAGGCGGCGGGCAGCAGCGTCTTGGTCGTTGGGGCGGGCGTGGCGGGGCTGGCTGCCGCACGGATGCTACACGATGCGGGCTACACGGTGACGATACTGGAAGCGCGTGACCGAATCGGCGGGCGGGTGTGGACGAACCGCACGCTAGACGGCCTGCCGCTGGATGTGGGCGCATCATGGATTCATGGCGTGGAAGGCAATCCGCTGACTGCGCTGGCCGATGCAGCGGGCATCCAACGCGCCACCACCAACTATGAGAATATGCTCGTGTACCGCGCCGACGGCACACCCGTGAGCGATGAACAGATCACGGCGCTCGAATCGCTGTTCGACACGGTTATGGAAACCGCCGCTGATCTGGCGGAAGCGCGAGACAGCGATACCGATCTGGGGACGGTCATCCAACAGGCGATGGACGAGGAAACGGGCGACCTGAGCGACGATGAGCGCATCCTCATGGCCTATCTGGTGAACACCACCATCGAGCATGAGTATGCCGCCAGTGTGGGGCAGCTTTCGGCCTACTACTGGGACAACGACAAAGCCTATGGCGGCGAGGATGTAATCTCGGTCAACGGCTACGACTGGCTGACCACACTTCTTGCCGATGGGCTGGATGTGCGGCTGAACGCGCCCGTTGAAGCGGTGGCCTACGACGCGGACGGTGTGCAGATCAGCGCGGGAGGCAACCAGTACGAGGCGGATTACGCTCTTATCACCGTACCGCTAGGGGTGCTGAAAGCCGGAGTGATCGCCTTCGACCCACCGCTACCCGCCCGCAAACAACAGGCCATCGCCGCGCTGCAAATGGGCATCCTGAACAAGTTATATCTGCGCTTCCCGTCGGCGTTCTGGGATGCGGACGCGGATTTCATAGATGTAGCAGCACAAGGCGAAGGCCAATCACTGGAGTTCTTGAATATCGCACGGCTGAACGGACAGCCGATTCTGCTCGGTTTCACGGCGGGAGAGTATGGCCTCGCACTGGAAGCGCTGGACGATGCGGCCTTCATCGAAGGTATGATGGACACCTTGCGGGCGCTGTATGGCGACGACATTCCCGAACCGATTGGCTATCTGCGTACCCGCTGGGGACAGGATGCATATAGCTACGGCTCATATTCGTTCTACGGGGTGGGCAGCACGCCGGATGACCGCGCCGCACTGGGCAAAGCGATAGGGGATGTGCTGTTCTTTGCGGGGGAAGCGGTACACGACACCTCCCCGTCCACCGTACACGGGGCGCTGCTCAGCGGTCAGCAGGCCGCGCAGGAGATAATGGACGTGGACGGGCGGTGAGCGCGTTTTGCCCCTCGTTCCGAATGTACCTTACCCCAGCGGCAAGCCGAGGTCTTTGATTTTCTGCGTCAGATTGCGCTTCGCCAGCGGAATCAGGTTGATCGGCAAATGCTCGATAACCACATAGGAATCCGGCTTATCGCGGTGGACGCGGCGCAAAATCGTGTCGAAATCCATCATGCCCGTGCCGATCACGGTTTCGGTGATATGCACCACAAAACGTTCTTCCAGCAAGAAGTCCTTGAGATGCACGGTGGCGATATACGGCCCCAGCACATCGAACAGGTGATTCAGCATGGGCGGCAGGTTGAACGCAGTCTGCAAATCGCCCACGAAATTGCAGGGGTCGAGGTTGATCTTGAGGTTATTCGCGCCTGTGCGCTCGATCACGCGCTTGATGGTTTCGGGCGTGTTGAGCGTGGTGGCGACATGCGTTTCGAGGATGATGTCCACGCCGTAATCGCTGGCGGTCTGAAGGATTTCCGTCAGGCTTTTGACGAGGCGATCTTCGGTTTCCGGCTTGTAGTTGTCGGCATGGGGTGCCCATTCCCAGCGCGGGTTCAAACTGGTGGGGCGCACGCCGGATTCGGTCACACCCATCTTAGCGGCCAGCTTGACAATCGCCCGCGCCCCTTCCACGCCCGCCCGCCGCACCGCCTCATCCGGCGAAAGGATGCACGGATACGGCCCCCACAGTTGCAGGAACGGCAGGCGCTGATCGGCAAACGCCGCTTTGACATTGGCGGCGGTCTGATCGGAGATGGTATCGGCAGGTACGCTCAGATGTGCCCCCACCCCATGAAAGCCCAGATCGGCAGCCCAGCGCAGTTTGTCGTAATTCACATCGGTCAGATCGCTGATAATCAGACCGAGCAAGCCTATCTTCATGGTGCATCCCCCGAATGTCCGTTATGGAAATTTCAGCCCCATAGGCATCCAGTGAATTCACAAATAGTCCCCACCCCAACCCCTCCCCATGCATGGGGAGGAAAAAAAGGGAGGGGATTCTGCGTTCAATAGATGCGATGAGTGTAGTTCTGAACGTGACCTACCCCTGACCGAGTTCGGCGCGGACGATCTTCGCCCCCGCGACCATCGCCTTCAGCTTTTCGCGCCCCACCCAGCGGGCGGTCATGCTGAAACCGCAATCGCTGCTCACCCACAGCCGCGCCGGATCGGTGTATTTCAGCACCTCGCGGATGCGTTCCGCCACGATCTCCGGTTTCTCGATGGCGCGGGCTTTCACATCAATCACGCCCGCCGCCAGATACTGGTTATCCCGCGCATACTTGCTGAAGAGGTCGGCCTGCCACATGCCGCGATTGGCAAATTCCAGATGCAGGATATCGGTGTGTAGCTCTTTGAAGATTTCCGCAATCGGCGCGTAGGTGCGGTGCGCCACAGCAGGCCGCCCCATGAAGTTGCCGAAACAAATATGCAGGCCGATGGTGGCGTTCACCCCTTCAACAGTCTTGTTGAACATCTCGATGAACTCGTCCAGCGGCACAAAATCGTCAATCGCCGACGGCTCATCAATCTGAATATGGGTCGCGCCAGCCGCCACCACGTTCTTGAGTTCCTGATTCAGCAGCGGAACCAGCGCCCACGCCACCTCGCGCTTGCTGGCATACACCTTGCCGGGATTGACACGGAAGGCGAACGTTACTGGCCCGCCCAGCGGCGTGACCAGCGGCTTGGCGGTGCGGGTGCGAGCATACTGGATTTCTTCCACCAGCCCCAACCCGTTCGGCGTGCTTAGCGGTTCAAGCGCCCGGAACGCATCAATCATGTCCGGCCCCGGATAGCCCAACTGACGCTCCCAAGGAATTTTCTCCAGCCCCTTGATGTAGTCGTAGAAACCGACGAGGAAGTTGAAGCGCCGCATCTCGCCATCGCTGATAACATCCACGCCCGCTTCTTCCTGCTCCATAATGGCGAGGTTGGTGGCATCATCAAAGGCTTCACGGATGTCCACGCTGCCCATTTCGCCGCGCTTCATGGCCTCGCGGACGACGTACAACCAACCGGGCGTGCCGTAACTGCCGATAACCTGCGTGGGCAGGATGGGCATATCAGAATAGTGATACATCAATAATCCTTTTCCGTTACATAACAAAACCGTGCGTTAGAAATTGTGTGTTGTGCAACGGGAATCCCCCCTTTTTTTCCCCTCACCAAGCACGGTGAGGGGTTAGAAGTGGGAACTCGCCCTTACACCTTCTCGACTGGTTTGGTAGTGCCCGTGCGCGGGTAATGCTCGTCCCGAATCAGGCGATCTTCTTTGTAGATGTACCACGGGCAGGGCGCATGATGATCGAGCGTGTGATCCAGCGGGCGCAACAGGTAGCCGCGCTTGCGAGCAGGCAACCATTCCATCGCAATCGCGCAGTGCGAACAATACCAGTGTACGCCCGTCTTTTGCCACGTCCACAGATGCGCTTCGCGGTTCACGCCATGCGCCATCAGCGGGTGAGGCGGCCTGCCCGTTTCGGGGTCGCCCCGCCGCAGCACACCGCCGCTGCCGCACGGGTCGAAGGCCACCATGAAGCGATCACCCTGATCTTCCACGATCACATCGCCGCGCCGCCGCGCCCCGCTGAAATGCCCGCCGCGCATCCCTTCGACGGTCAGCGCAACTTTCTCCCAAGGGGTCATGTGATCCCACGCGGCATAGCGGTCACCCCAGATGTCCTGATGGGTGTGCAGAATCGTCTCCAGCACGGCAGGCTCTTGAAAAGTTTCCGCCACAAACGAGAGCAAATCCTGCATCCATGCCACCAGCACATCATGGACATTCAGGAACGACAGGCGCATCCGATCCAACCAGAGCAGCGCCTCCGACGTATCGCCCGCCGCAATTGCCTTCAGGGTGTGTTCGCGTTCGGTCACGCCGAACGGGTACTTTTCGTACACGCGCATGATGCCCGTTGCGGCGGTCACGGCAGGCGCGGCCTCCGCACCGGATTTCTCCACGATATAGCGAATCGTGTCGGTAATCCATGTTCGCATGATGGTGTGCATGATGAGCATTTCGTTGTGGAAGTAGCTCACCAGATCAGCCGCCAGCGCGGGATTGCCTTCGGCGAGGGCTTCTTCCGCCAGCGTTTGCGACGAAACGCCCATTGTCTCGATGGAGTCCAGCCGCAGGACGCGGCCTATGGTGGCGGAATGCGCCACTTTTATGTGCTGCAAACGGCTCATCTCAGTTCATCTCCAATCCACCATCCACGTTCAGCGCCTGCCCGGTGATGTAATCGGCATCCGACGAGCACAAGAAGGACACCGCCGCCGCAAGGTCATCGGGGCGGGCGGGTCGTTTGAGGGGAACGGATTCAATGCTCTTTTTAATCCAATCGCCCTCTTGCATCCCGAAACGGGCGGCCTGTGTGCGGTCAATATCCTTCCACATGGGGGTGGGCACGATGCCGGGGCAGACCGCGTTGACGTTGATGTTGTAAGGGGCGAGGTAGGCGGCGGCGCTCTGCGTCATGCTGATGACCGCCCATTTCGCAGCCGAGTAGTGTGCGGCATACGGGCGGCCTTTGCGCCCCGCCACCGAGGAAAAGTTCACGATCTTGCCGTGACTGTGTTCGGCGCGGCCTGCGGCTTTTACATCATCAGGCACTTGCGCCACCATCTGCTTGGCGACCGCCTGCATGCAAAAGAACACGCCACGCTGATTCACGCGCTGTAACCAGTCCCATTTTTCCGGCACGATGTCGAACATGGCGATGGTTTCCAGCACACCCGCGTTATTCACGAGGATGTCAATGTGCCCGAACTTGGCGACGACGGCCTCCACCATACGGTTGATTTGTTCGGTGTCGCCAATGTCAATCGGGTAGGCCAGCGCACTCGCACCGACGGCACTGCATTCGGCGGCGGCGCTAGCGGCGTTCTCGGCGTTGTATTCGGCGATGACAACGTGCGCCCCTTCTCGCGCAAACCGCAGCGCCACCCCTCTACCAATGCCCTGTCCCGCGCCGGTGACAATTGCAACCTTGCCCTGATGACGTTGTGGTAATTGAGCCATAAGCTTGCCCTACCCTTTGATTTCTGACGGGCGCACCGAACGATTCTCATTCATGGACAAATAAGCCGCTTCCACCACGCGCAGGGTATTCAGGTTGTCCTCGGTGTTGGTGGGCGGCAGGGTATCGGTTTCAACCGCATTCATCAGACCAGCCATCGGGCCGACGAACGCATCCGGTATCCACATCTCATCCAGCGTCATCTCTACCGGGTCTTTGCCCTTCTGACGGAAGATCAGTGTGTCCGGGCGACCTGTCGGATAGTTGTACATCAGGCCAATCGTACCTTCGATAGCCCCTTCTGTACCGTAGAAGCGGAAGGTGGCGTACACCTCGCCGTGCATGTTGTAGTGATTCACCGCCACCAGCGCCTGCAAGCCGTTAGCATAATCCAGCACGGTGATGGTCTTGGTTTCGCCGCGCACCTCGCCCTGTGCGGCATACCGCGCATGGCGGCTGGTCACCCATTCGGGGTCGCCGAACAGATAACGGGTGGCATCGAGATAGTGGATGCTGTGGTACTGCACTTCGAGGCGGGGGGCCGAAGCCAGCCACGGCCACATGTGCCAAGGGGTTTCGGAACTCACCTGAATTTGCGACTCGGTGGGCTGACCGATCATGCCCTTCTGGATGATCTGCTTGCTGGCGGCAATACCTGCGTCCCAACGCATCTGGTGATTGACAGCCTGCTTCAAACCAGCCTGTTTCGCCAGTTCCACCACGCGCACGGCGCTGGCAAACTGGTCGGAAAGCGGTTTCTGGCACAGCATGTGCTTGCCTGCGGCGGCCACCTTCTCGACCACTTTCAACTGTTCCCACGGCGGCACGGCAATATCCACCACTTCTACAGCCGGGTCAGCAAGCAAATCATCCAGCGTGTCGTGGACGCGCGCACCAAATTCCTGCGCCACCTTCTCGGCATTGGCGCGTTGAATGTCATAAGTGGCGACGACGCGGAAGCCGGCCTTCTTGTAGGCCAGCATGTGACCATACTGCACAATCCCGCCGCAGCCAATTGCGCCGATTCCGTAATCCGTCTTGCGCCCGATATGGGGTCGCCATTGAATATCGCTTAGAGTCGTCATATCCCCACCCTCGCCTAGAGCTGATAGAAAGCGGTTGCTGTGCCGCCCAGAATGGCATCCCGTTCGAATTGCGACAGGTGCGCCAGCGCCTTGCCCGTCTCCGCCCACACTTTAGCGTAATCCCCTGCGAGGATTGCCACCGGCCAGTCGCCACCGAACATCAGGCGGTTCGCGCCGAAATGCTTGAGCGCAAAATCAATCCCCGGTTGAATGTCCGCCGCCGTCCAATCGGCCTTGCCCGCAGCCGTGTTCAAGCCGGAGATTTTGGCGTACACATTCGTGCTTTGCGCCGCCGCCGCGAACTGCGCTTCCCACACGCGCATGGCGCTGCTGTCGGGATAGGGTGGCTTGGCGAGGTGGTCAATCACCATCTTCAGGTTGGGTACTTTTTCGCACAGTGTCGGCACATGCTTCAAGTGGTTGGGGAACACTGCCACCACATCGAAGGTTAGGCCGAACGAGGCCAGAATCCGCAACGACTCGATCACCACATCCTGCACCACCCAGTCGGGGTCAGCTTCGGTGTGGATGAGGTGGCGCATCCCTTTGAAAGCCTTCACGCGGGAGAAGCCTTCCAAGCGTTTCGCAGCCTCGTCCGGGCGCAGCAGCGGAACCCAACCGACCACACCACCAATCCAACTCAGACGATCCGCCATACCCAGCATCGCGGCGGTGTCTTCGTAAGAGTCCATAGACTGCACCAGCACCGTCTTGTCCACGCCCGCCGCTTTCAACTGCGGTTCGAGTTCATCCGGCTCGAAAGTGCGGTAGATCGGCCCGTATTCGGGGACGAGCCATGGATAGGCCACACGATCCAGATTCCAAAAATGTTGATGAGCATCTACAATCATCGCAACAACTCCTTAAGTGACAAGAAACGAAATAGTTCTGGCAGGCAGATTTGCCGATTAAGCCCCCACCTGTGCCAGAACCTGATCTACAAAATTCACCGCAAGTCCGACATAGCTATCGGGGTTGAGCAACTCGTCAATTTGCGCCGGACTCAAATGCTGGCTGACCCGCACATCTGCCGACAGCACCACACGGAACGATTGGCGCGTTTCGACGGCGTGCATGGCGCACTCGTAAGTGATGTCGTGCGCGTGCTGGCGACCAATATGCTCCCCCAGCGCGAACATGATGCGCTCCGCCAGCAGCATGCCGTTGGTGATGTCGAGATTCTGGCGCATCCGATCCGGGTAGACCCGCAGCCCGCCCAGAATACGCGCCATCAATTCCATCGCGCCGTGCGCCATCACGCACAGTTCAGGCAGATAAGCCCATTCCATCTGGAAGGATGCCCAGTCGCGCTCATGTTCGTTATAAACCAGTGTATCCACTGCCGTCGCCGCCTTCTCACGGCACAGGCGCGCCAGCGTCAGCACGGATTCGCACAGCATGGGGTTACGCTTGTGGGGCATGGTGCTGCTGCCCACTTTGCCCATCGCAAACGGCTCTTCCAGTTCGCCGAACTCCTGCTTTTGCAGGTCAATCACCTCATGGGCGATGCGCCCCATCAGCGCGGCGATCATGCACACATCGTTGGCGAACTCCACGATGCCATCCCGCGAGGTGTGCCACGCGATCAGCGGCACGCCCAGATCAAGCTCCTGCATGAGCGCCTTCTGCACCGTCAGGCTGTCCATGCCGCTTTCGTTCAAGCCGGCCAACGTCCCCACCGCCCCGGCGAACTCCCCGATCAATACGCGCTGGCGCACATCGGTCAGGCGGGTGCGGTGGCGCAGCAGTTCCGCCAGCCATACCGCCACCTTGAAGCCAAAAGTGGTGGGGAGTGCCTGCTGCCCGTGCGTGCGTCCGGCGATAGCGGTGGAACGGTAGGTGCGTGCCAGTTCAGCGCAGGTCTGAATCAACTGGTTGAGCGTGGCATCTAATAGGGTGAGCGCGTCCCGAATCTGGAGCACGATAGCGGTATCCATCACATCCTGCGTGGTCGCGCCCCAGTGAACGTAGCGTCCGGCATCCCCTTCGCACAGGCGCGAAAGCTGCCAGATCATCGAAACGAGGGGATGAACGGTTTCGTCAATGCCGCGCTTGATGGCCTCATCATCGAACAGGTCAGCCTGCGCTTTGCGGGTGATCTCCTCGGCAGCGGGCAGGGGCATCAGGCCAAGACGCGCCTGTACCCGCGCCAGCGCCGCCTCGTAGTCCAGCCATTTCTGAAGGAGCGTTTTATCCGCGAACACCTCGCGCATGGCGTGTGTTCCGAACAGGTCTTTGAAGTATTTCGAGTCGATCACGTGCGCCGTCATCAGACGTTCCTTCCTGAGTGAATTCGGCCTTGAGCTGCTGATGCAGCCCTTCCTGCGTGCTGCCAATATGGTTGATCGCCAGTTCACGGGCGCGGGGACGATCCCCGGCACGGCAGGCGCTCAAAATAGCATCATGTTCGGCGTGGATGGTGCTGGCGTTCCGCAGGATGAACATATAACGATAGCGGTACAGTTCGCTGCGTTCCCACAACTGATTGACCACGCCCAGCAGATGGCTGTTATCCAGCGCCTCGTAAATCCGCATGTGGAACTGGCGGTTGCGATCCATAAAACCCGCCACATCCCCGGCATCCGTCGCCGCCCGCATCTCCACATTCAACGCCTGCAAATCCACATAATCCTGTTCCTTGAGGTGCGGAACAGCATGGTAAATCAGTTCGCCTTCGATCACTTTGCGGGCGAAATACAGATCGTCCAGATCGTTGAGCGAAATCTCGGTCACGAACGCACCCCGGCGCGGGACGATGTGAACAAGACCCTCCACTTCGAGACTTTTGAGCGCCTCGCGCACAGGGACAAGGCTGACATTTAGATCACGCGCCAGTTGCATCTGGTCAATACGCACGCCGGGCTTCAGCGTTTGCTTGAGTATCGCCTCACGGATGCGTTCATTCACCTGTGCGGCGAGTGTCTTATGACTGCCCTCAATCGGGGTCATGGGCTTAGACATCGGACAAAATCCTTTTAGTTAGAGTGCCCAGTTGATAAATTATAAATCATCATTTATAATTTGCACAACTGGTCAAAACAATTGAACCTGATAATAATTTTACATGCCTACACTCAACATTGTCTATCGCACCTTTGATGGTTTTGAACGCTCGTTCGCACAGCAGGCCGCGCAATTTCAGGCGCTGCATCCCGACGTGCAGTTCAATATTGTCCCGCGTGACCCGGAACGACTGTACGAAACGCTGATTCAAGAGCGCGGATTCTTGAAACCGGATTTCGATGTCATGCTCGCACTGACCGACTGGCTGCCGGAAATGATGAAGGCCGGCGGTTTCGTGCCGTTGAATGCCTATCTCGACTCCGCGCCCCCGCAGGATTACCCGCAAGGCTGGTCGCCCAGCCTGCTCGAACTCCAGCGCGACGCGCAGGGGATGGTGTTTGCCATGCCCTACCACGACGGCCCGGAAATGTTCATGTACCGCGCCGACCTGTTCGAGAGCGCGGCTGAACAGGCCGCCTTCCAGCAAGCCTACGGCTACCCGCTGCGCGTGCCGGAAACATGGTCGCAATTCCGCGACATCGCCCGCTTCTTCACCCGTCCCGAACAGGGACTATACGGCGCGATGATCGCCGGCTTGAACGATGGTCACAACAACGTGTACGACTTCTTCCTCCATCTGTGGAGCCGGGGTGGTCACCTGTTCGATGAAAAGTGGCATCCGGCCTTCAACGACAGCATCGGGCGCGAAGCCTTGCAATACTACGTTGACCTGATCCATCTGGATAAAGTCTGCCCGCCCAAGACGCTCACCTATGACAGTGTGCAGTCGGGCGTGGCTTATGCCGCTGGCGAAGCCGCCATGATGTGGAACTGGTGCGGTTTCTCGGCAGTAGCGGAACTGCCCCCGTCCAAGATCATCGGGCAGAACCGCGTGGGGGTCGTCCCGCGTGGGGACGGCGCGAACGGGCGGCACATGTCGCTCAACATCTACTGGGTGCTGGGCATTCCGGCGGGCAGTCCCAACTGCGATCTGGCATGGGAGTTCATCCGCTTCTGCGCCACGCCGGAAATGGATCGGATTACTGCGCTATCGGGCGGGACGGGCGTGCGCCTTTCGACATGGCGTGATGCCGAAATTCAGCAGCAGTTCAGCTACTACACCGCGATTGAGCAAGTCCACCGCAGCGTGGAAAGCCCGCCGCGCATCCCGGAATATCCAGCCATCAATGAGATTTTCAACCAGATGCAGTGGGCAGCAGTCAACCAGACCAAGACAGTTCCGCAGGCGCTCGATGACGCAGCGAATGCAATCGAAGCCCTTCTGCGTTCAGCAGGCTACTACGCCTGAGCCGCCTGAATGATGCACTTAGACAGAGAGAGGAGCGTGAAGTACAAAACGTCCGGCACTTTCTGGTAGTTCTGAAGTTGCAATCCGTTTGTTCGATCTTTTTAAGGAGACTCACCATGCGGAAAGTATTATTTCTGATTCTGGTTATGGCCTTCAGCGCACTGGTACTCGTGCCTGCCACCGCGCAAGATGCCGAACCGCAATACGCGGGGCTGGACAAAGACCTGAGTGGCATCACCATTCGCATGCTGGCGATTGGCGGCGGCCAGTACGAAGCGATGTACGCCTCCATTCCCGTGTTTGAAGAAGCGACTGGCGCGAAGGTCGAAATCGTCGGCCTGCTGGACGGCTTCGCCATTGACCAGAAGTTGACCACCGACTATGCCACCGGCGCCGCCGATTATGATGTGGCGTGGAATCACACCAGCTTCATGTCGAAGTACAACGGTTTCGTGGAACCGCTGAACAACTACTTCAGCGCCGAAGAACTGGCCGCCTTCAGCCCGGCGATCATCGAAGCCGCCACCATTGATGGCAATCTGCAACTGATCCCGCGCCATGCCGATGTGTCCGCCCTGTACTACCGCACCGATCTGTACGACAACGCCGATGTGCAGGCCGCCTACAAGACCGCGACGGGCAACGATCTGGTCATCCCGACCACGCTGGAAGAGATTGACGCGCAGGGGCGTTTCTTCGTCGCCAATGGTTACAGCAAGTATGGTTACGGTCTGGCGGGTAAAGAAGAAGCCCTGACCGGCCGCTTCTATGAACTGCTGTTCGCCAGCGGTGGCGCTCTGTTCGATGAGAACTGGGAACCCTCGTTCAACAACGCAGTGGGCGTGCAGGTGGCTGAACTACTCCGCAACTGGTATGTGGACGGCATCATCCCCAACGACACCACCTCCCTGCTGTGGGACGGCGATGCGGCCAACTTCTGCAACGATGACGTGTCGGCCAAGCTGGAATGGTACGGCTGGTACAGCTACTTCCAGGACCCGAACAGCTGCAAGGTCGCGGGCAACTTCGGTCTGGCTCGCGGTTTCAACGGCTTCTCGAATGACGGTGCTCGTCCCACCGGTTGGGCAGGCGCGCACGCCTTCTCCATCCCCATGACTTCCCAGAACAAGGAAGCCGCCGCGCAGTTGATCAAGTTCCTGACCTCGGAACGTGTCGCCTACGAAGAAGCCACACTGGGCTTCCTGCCGGTACGTGATGATGTATGGAATCGCGTGATTGCCGATGCCGGCAGCGCGGCCAATCCGCTGGATCAACACCGCCTTGAGGTCGCTCGTACCCAGATCAGCGAAGACTTCAAGACCCCGCCGCTGATCGCGGAATGGATTCCGTTCTCGAACCTGTTCTACCCGCGCCTTCAGGCCATCATTCTGGGCGACGTGAGCGCACAAGAAGGTCTGGATGCAGCAGCAGCGGAAGCCAAGCAACTGCTGGCGGATGCCGGCTACTACGGCTAACCCGTTCACCGTTTTGCCAGAGTGGGGCGCGACCTGCGCCCCACTTTCGTACCAACCCCAATAGGTCATTCTTCGTCCGAAGGGAACACGGTTTCACAAATCATGGGAACCTCGCAGCCAGTTCTGGCAACGCCTGCCAATCCCCCGCCCCTTCCTGCTGCCCGCAAGAAACGCCCCAAAGGGGGGCCATTCGGCAACTCACGCTTTCCGTTCATCCTCATTATGCCGTCGCTGGTGGCGATTATCCTCGTCACCGCCTTCCCGCTGCTCTACTCCCTGTATGTGAGTTTCACACCGTATGAACTGTTGAAACCCACCAGCCTCGCCTTCAACGCGGGCAAGATGTTCAATAACTACGGCAGGCTGTTGCAGGATGAAACGTTCTGGCGTGCCTTCATCAACACCCTCGTCTTTCTGGCGATCACCGTCAACCTCGAATATGTGCTGGCGCTGGGGCTATCGCAACTGCTCGCCAAAGTCACACGCGGACAAGGGATTCTGCGAACACTGTTGATGATGCCCATGATGTTCGCCCCCATCCTCGTCGGCTTCCAGTTCCGCTGGTTTTTCAACTCGAATCTGGGGCTGGTGAATAACGCGCTGGTATCGCTCAACCTCATCACCGAAGCACAGCGTCCGGCGTGGTTGGTGGATGAACCATTAGGCATGATCTCCATCATGATCGCCATCATCTGGATGAACCTGCCCATGATGACCATCATCCTGCTGGCAGGAACGCTCTCGCTGCCCAGCGAAGTGTACGAAGCAGCCGATGTAGACGGCGCGAACGGCTGGCAGAAATTCCGGCATATCACCGTGCCGCTGCTCACGCCCTTTACTTATATCGCCCTGACCATTCGCTCGTTGGATGTTGCCCGCGCTTACGATGTGGTGCGAATCATGACGGACGGCGGCCCGGCTCACCGCACCGAACTGATCTGGACGTATGTCACGCGGCTGGCCATCGAGGACACCAAGTTCGGCCTCGGCAGCGCCATGTCATGGGTGACGGTGATCGTATCAGTGGTATTTACGTTATATTTCTTCCGACAACTGGTTAAATCGAGGGTCATCCAATGACCACATCCAATATCTTTGCTGCCCGTCACCGTAATCAAATGCTCATCAATGTGTTCGCGTGGGTCGTGATGCTGGCGCTGGCCTTGCCCGGCTTCTGGATCATCATGACAGCCTTCCGTTCCAATGGTGAGATTAACGCCTCCCCTCCCGTATGGATTCCCCGCGAGTTGACGCTGGAAGCGTTCGCCAATATGTTCGGCCTGAACCCCGATCTTCAGCAGCGCGTCCCCGTCGAAAACTACATGGCGAACTCGATGGTCGCCGCCCTCATCAGCACCGGCCTTTCGTTGGTGGCGGGGACGCTGGCAGCCTACGCTTTCTCGCGCTTCCGCTTCCGCCTGCACACGCTGACCTTCCTCGCCATCATGCTGTCGCGCACGGTGCCGGGGGTGGCACTCAGCCTGCCGCTGTTCATCCTGTTCAACCAACTCAAAATCTTAAACAGCGTCTACAGCGTGGCCTTTGTATATGTCGCCATCAACATCCCCTTCACCGTCTGGCTGATGGATGGCTTCTTCCGCCAGATTCCCCGCGACCTGACCGAAGCGGCCTACATTGACGGTTGCGGCTACTGGTCGGCATTCTGGCGGGTGGATTTGCCACTGGCGCTGCCCGGACTGGCGGCAGCGGGAATTTTCGCCTTCCTCGCCGCGTGGAATGAGTTCCAGATCGTCAGCGTTCTGGCACGAAATGCCACCGCCAAAACATTCCCGCCCGGTCTTTTCGATTTTACGGAACAATTTACTGTAGACTGGAGAGGGATGTGTGCGATGAGCGTGATTATGATGATTCCAGCGATTGTGTTCGTGCTGCTCACGCAGCGTAATCTCGTTCGTGGCCTGACCTTCGGCGCGGTCAAAGGATAAAAACCATGCCTACTGTGATTGTCTACTGGGCACCGGGACGCTCAGTGAAGCAAAAAGAGCAGGTGGTGGAACGCATGACTACCGCGCTGGTAGAAGAAGCAGGCGCACGCCGCGAGGATGTGCTCATCATTTTTCAGACCATCGAGAACGGTGATGCAGCGCGGGGCGGCAAACTGCTCCTGTCCACGCCCGCTGGCACACAGACCGACGAGGAAGCCACGTCTGGAACGGAATGAGGAGGTGGGCAGTGACCGATATATTGATGCCCAATCTGGGGTTTGACACCAATTCGGGAAAAGTGGTGCGCTGGTTGAAAAGCCCCGGCGAACGGGTGCAAAAGGGTGAGGCCATCGCCATTGTCGAATCTGACAAGGCCGATGTGGAACTGGAAGCGATAGCTGGCGGTGTCCTCATCAACCGGTTGGTGGAAGCAGGGGAAGAAGTGGCAGTCGGCGCGGTGATCGCACGGGTGATCGCACCGGATGACACCCCGCTGATCGCGCCGAGCGCAATGGACGACGATGACGAGGGTGGCAGCGACCCGCGCCGCACCATGCTCTCTCCCGTCGCGCAGCGTCTTGTGCTGCAACACAACATTGATCTGGAACATCTGGAAGGGACAGGCGTAGGCGGGAGAATCACCCGCCGCGATGTGGAGCGCCATCTGGCGACTGCCACCGAACAGATACCCGCCGTCAAGCAGGACGAGATGCCGCTGGCGCTGCCCAAAGTGCGCCGCGCCGCCCGCGAAATGGGCATTCAGTTGGAAAATGTGCTAGCTGCCGGGGTGCAAAACCCCATCCGGTTGGCTGACCTGCAAGCCTATAAGGACAAAAGCAAAACCAAAGAACTGCCGGAGTTCTTCGAGGATACAGCGCCACCCGAACCGCAACCGGAAGCGCCATCCATGCCGCCCCCCGGCATCACCGACACGGGCGAAATCCTGCTGTCGCGCATGCGCCAGACCATCGGCAAGCGCCTGTCGGAGAGTATGCGGGAAGCGCCACATTTCTACGTCACGGGCGAGTTCGATTTAGAGGACACGCTGTACAAACTGGAGCAGTTCCCCGCACCGCAACCACGCCTGAACGATCTGGTGCAATACGTGACGGTGCAAACCCTGCTCAAAGTGCCGGAATTAAACGCTACCTACAGCGACTCGCGTTTGTATCGCCATCCCGACATCAACCTTGCCATTGCGGTGGCGCTGAAAGATGGCTTAATTACGCCTGTCATCCCGAAGGCGCAGCATCTTTCGCTGCAAGGACTGGCGGCGGCCAGTCATGACCTGATCCGCCGCGCCCGCGAAAACAGCCTGCAAGCGCAGGATTTGAGCGCAGGGACGTTCACCATCAGCAATCTGGGTGTGATTAGTCAGGTTGACCATTTCACGGCGGTGATTAACCCGCCGCAGGTGGGCATTCTGGCGGTGGGGGCGATCAAACAGCGCCCCGTCGTCCGGCAGGGCGGCCTGCACGTCCGGCACACGGTACACCTCACGCTCAGTGGCGATCATCGTGTGGTGGATGGCATGAGTCTGGGACGCTTCATGGCTGCGTTCCAAGCTGAACTCGATCATTTTTCACGTTAACCGTTTTCATGGGAGCTGTGATGATGCCTAGCGCATTGGGACTCAGTACACGGCAGCAGATGCTCCGTCGGATGCTGGAAATCCGCATTGTCGAAGAGAAAATACAGGAGTTGTTCCTCGCCAACCTCATCCGGGGAACAACACACCTCGCCATCGGTCAAGAAGCCTGCGCGGTGGGCATGGCAGCGGCGCTGCAACCCGGTGATACCGTCACCTGCACCTATCGCGGTCATCATCACGCGCTGGCGCTGGGGATGACGCTGCGTTCGCTGACTGCCGAGATGATGGGCAAAGTCAGCGGCGCATGCAAAGGCAAAGGCGGCAGTATGCACATGACCGATGCCAGCGTGGGGCTGCTGGGCGCGAACGCCATCGTAGGAGCGCAACTGCCCATCGCGGTTGGCGCGGCGCTGACCGCCTCGGTCAAAAAGACGGGCAAGATCGCAGTCACATTCTTCGGTGAAGGCGCGACCAACATCGGCACGTTCCACGAAGCTCTGAACTTCGCCGCCATCCGTAAGCTGCCGGTGCTATTCATCTGCGAGAACAACCTATACGGCGAATATAGCATCTGGCACAAGACCACCCCCGTCGAGGATATGGCTGTCCGCGCTCAATCGTATGCCATGCCCTCCGCCATTGTGGATGGACAGGATGCCGAAGCGGTGCATGACGCGGTGGCAACCGCCGCCGCCCACGCCCGCGCTGGCAACGGCCCCACGCTGATCGAACTCAAAACCTACCGCTTTCGCGGGCATTCGCGCACCGACCCGGCGGCCTACCGCGTCCCCGGTGAACTCGAAAAATGGATGCAGCGCGACCCGATCATCATCCTCAAAGAGCGCATGATTGCCGAAGGGCAGTTGGATGAAGTCGAGTTCGAGGAGATGAAATCTGGCGCGGAACAGGTCGTGTATGAAGCGGTGGAATGGGCGAAAGCCGAACCCTACCCGCCCGTCGAATCGCTGTATGAAGATGTTTACTACGAAGGGTGAGCGTCATGCCTGAAATGACTTATCGTGAAGCGGTTGTCAAAGCTCTCGCGGATGAGATGCGCGCCGATCAGGATGTGATCTTCTACGGCGAAGATGTGGCAGAAGCGGGCGGCGCGTTCAAAGTGACCCCCGGCTTATTCGAGGAATTCGGCGCGGTGCGCGTGTTCGACACACCCATCTCCGAACAGGCTATTCTCGGTTCGGCACTGGGGGCGGCCATCACAGGGCTGCGTCCGGTGGTCGAATTGATGTTCGCGGATTTCATTCCAGTGGTCATGGATCAGATCGTCAACCAGATCGCCAAATACCGTTATATGAGTGGTGGGCAGTTCGTCGTCCCGCTGACCGTCCGCGCTGCACAGGGCGGCGGCAACGGGTTCGGCACACAGCACAGCCAATGCGCCGAGTCGTGGTTAGCCAGTTTTCCGGGAATTAAAGTGGTGTCCCCTGCCACACCCGTAGACGCTTACGGCCTGCTGCGCGGCGCAATCCGAGAGAACAATCCGGTATTCGTGCTGGAACACAAAGGACTGTACAACCTGAAGGGCGATGTGCCGGATAATACCCCGCCCATGCCGCCCGGTGAAGCGCGGGTGGTGCTAGAAGGCACGGATGTCACAGTGGTGGCGCTGCAACTGATGTTGCACCGTTCGCTGGAAGCCGCCAAGAATCTCGCCGCCGAGGGCATCAATGTAGAAGTGATTGACCTCCGCAGCGTCGCCCCGCTGGACAAAGACACTATCCTGAAATCGCTCGCCAAGACCAAGCGGTTGGTGGTGGTCGAAGAATCGCCGCACGCTGCCGGATGGGGCGGCGATGTGGTCTCGCTGGCTGCCAACGAGGGCATCTACTGGCTGGAAGCGCCCGTGCTGCGGGTGAACATGGGCGGGGCACTGATCGCCTACAGCCCGCCGCTGGAAGATGAAGTGATCCCGAATGTGAAGCGCATCGAACGCGCCATCCGCGATGTGATGAGCCACCGGGCATCGTGAGGGCAACATGAGCATACAGCGATTCGGACAGATCATCCGGCTGAAGCCCGAAAAGTACGAGGAATACAAGCGCCTGCACGCGGCGGTCTGGCCGGATGTGCTGGCGAAAATTCACGAGTGCAACATCCGGCGCTATTCGATCTTCCACAAAGATGGGCTGCTGTTCGCCTATTTCGAGTATGTGGGGGACGATCTGGCGGGGGATATGCAGAAGATGGCGGACGACCCGCGCACCCATGAATGGTGGGCGGTGACAGACCCCTGCCAAACGCCTTACGAAGGCAACTCCAAAGGCAGCACCGAGGGCAACTGGTGGCTACCGATGGAAGAATTGTTCCACACCGATTGAGCGTATACGCCAGCCAACCCTCATCCCCATCCCTTCTCCCTCATGGCGAAGGGAGTCAAACCAACAGATACATCTTACTTCCCCTCTCCAGCGGTATTCGGAGTTACGGAGAGGGGACGGAAGGGCTGACAAGGGTAGGTTTTTTAGAGTTAAGTGTTCTCGCGCCGTGTCCTGTTTTCCCCGTAAAAACCTAAGAGGACACAACATGCGTCGTATCCCTACCAATGCCCGTTTTTGTCTTACACCCTTCGCCCTGAGGGAGAAGGGATGG
>CAIVEA010000783.1 GCA_903904765.1 uncultured Chloroflexota bacterium | reverse complement strand
CGAGAGATAGACGTTCTCATCTTCGTCGAGCAGGATGTTGCCGGGTTTGATGTCGCGGTGAATGACGGCGTTACGATGGGCAACGGTGAGCGCAGCGGCAATCTGGTCGAGCATGGCGGCGACGGTGCGGAGGTCGAACGCCCCGTTCTGGAGGGCGTGGGACAGGCTGCCGCCCTTCAGGTAGCGCATGACCAGATACGCCCCGTTGGAATCGCGCCAGTAATCGTACAGCGGCACGATATGCAGATGTTCGAGGCGGGCGACAAGCTGTGCTTCGGTTTCAAAGCGCCGGATGAAATCGGGCTGGTTGGCGAATCCGGGTAAGATCACTTTGATCGCCACTTCGCGGCCCACAGTGGTTTGCTCGGCTTTGTAGACTGCGCCGAACCCGCCCGCGCCAATGCGTTCAACTAAGCGATAGCCTTTGATCTCGGTGCCAATCGTATTTTCCATCAGCGCACCTCATAATTTAATGAATATGTTTATTGTAGGCGGCTTTCGGAATCTGCGGAGCATAAAGGACGGGTAACCTATCCTTTTCCCCCCCCTCTTTGAACAGGTATTTGGACAGAATCGGGCGAATCAAAAGCGCCCTGCTCACTGAATGGCAGGGCGCTGCTTGCTTACATTTGTCCGGTAACGGCTAGTCCCCGAATTGAATGCCCTGCGCCAACGGAAGCTGCGACGACCAGTTGATGGTGTTGGTTTGACGACGCATGTAGCCCTTCCATGCGTCCGAGCCGGATTCGCGCCCACCGCCCGTCTCTTTTTCGCCGCCAAATGCGCCGCCGATTTCCGCGCCGCTGGTGCCGATGTTGACGTTGGCGATGCCGCAGTCCGAACCGGCATGCGAGAGGAAGCGTTCGGCGCTAATCAGGTTGGTGGTGAAGATGGCACTGGAGAGACCCTGCGGCACATCATTGTGCATGGCGATGGCTTCATCTACGCTGTCCACCGTCATGACGTACAGAATGGGGGCGAAGGTTTCCTCGCAGACCAGCGGGGTTTGCTGTGGCATACGGATGAGCGTGGGCTGGACGAAATTCGCGCCCTTCTCCGGCACGCGCTCACCGCCATACAAAACCTGCCCGCCCTCCTGCTTTGCCCGTTCGACAGCCGCCATCATGTTCTTGACGGCCTGTTCGTTAATCAGCGGCCCCAGCAGTGTGCCGGCTTGCAGGGGGTCGCCAATCGGGATGTGCTGGTAGGCTTTGATGAGGCGGTTGCACAGTTCGTCCACCACGCTGCGGTGGGCGATGATGCGGCGTGAGGTGGTACAGCGTTGGCCGGCAGTCCCCACCGAGCCGAACAGGATGGCGCGCACGGCAAGGTCGAGGTTGGCATCTTCGGTGACGATGATGCCGTTATTGCCGCCCAGTTCCAGAATGCTGCGCCCCAACCGCCGCGCAACGGTTTCTGCCACTTTGCGCCCGGTGCGAATTGAGCCAGTGAAGCTGATGAGGGGCAGGCGCGGGTCGGCGGTCATCAACTGACCGATATCGCCGCCGCCGATCACCAGATTGAACACGCCATCTACGCCGAAATCGGCGCTGATCTGGTTGGCGATGCGCTGCACCGCCACTGCCGTGAGGGGCGTGAGTTCGGAGGGTTTCCAGATCATGGTGTCGCCGCAGATGGCGGCCAGTGCCGCGTTCCACGCCCAGACTGCTACCGGAAAGTTGAAAGCGGTGATGATGCCGATAGGGCCGAGGGGATGCCACTGTTCGTACATGCGGTGGCCGGGGCGCTCGGAGTGCATGGAGAGGCCGTACAATTGGCGCGACAGGCCGACGGCGAAATCGCAGATGTCAATCATCTCCTGCACCTCGCCCTGGCCTTCGGCGATGATCTTGCCGGCTTCCAGCGTAACCAACATGCCGAGGTCGGCCTTCGCGTCGCGGAGCGCGTTGCCGAGTTGGCGGATAATCTCACCGCGTTTCGGCGCGGGCGCTGTTTTCCATTTCGCAAACGCGGCGGTGGCTCGTTGGAGCGCACGCTCGTATTCCTCGGGAGTGGCGGTGCGGACTGCGCCAAGCACCGTGCCGTCAT
>CAIVEA010000782.1 GCA_903904765.1 uncultured Chloroflexota bacterium | reverse complement strand
GATGGTCGGGCGCAGCAGTGGCAGGGTGATGTAGAAGAAAATCTGCCGTCCGTTCGCGCCGTCAATCCTCGCCGCTTCATAGAGATGATCGGGAATGCCCTGCAAACCGGCGATGAAGATCAACATGGGGAAGCCGAAGCCCCACCAGATGGTCGTCAAACTGAGGGCGGGGATGACCAGCGATTCGTCGCCTAGCCAGTTGACAGGTTTCATGCCGAAGAAACTCAACCCGTAGTTGATGATGCCGAACTGGGTACTGAGCAACCACACCCACGTCAGACCGACCACGCCCACCGAAAGCAACGTGGGCATGTACAGCACCACGCGGAAGAACCCTGCGCCTTTGATGTTCTGCGTCACGGCGACGGCTGCGGTCAACGCCACCACGGTCGTCCCCACTACTGTCAGCACCGTGAAGATAATCGTGTTCTTGACAGCAATCCACCACACATAATCGTTGAACAACTCTTTGTAATTGTCCAAGCCCACATACGGGCGTGCGGGGCGCAGAATTTGCCAGTCATAGAAGCTGATGTTCACCGCTGTAATGACGGCGCGTACCACGAAAATGCTGAAGAAAATCAAGAACGGAGCGAGGAAAATATACGCGGCGATGGCCTCACGGCTGCGCAGACTACGCAGGTTTATAGACCACTTTTTCGGCTTCTGCGGGGATGTTATCTGGGCTGATGCTGCCATAATCAACTATCCTCAAATAGATGTCTTTGGGGGAAAAGTCTTTCGTCCCACTAACGATGTAATTTCATCACTCGCAATAAAAACATTTTTAAGGCCACCGCCTCACGGCATGTTGAACAAATTGTGGGGGCAGGTGTCTGCCCCCACAATCTGAAACTGCACTGGATTACTGGTTGCGATCCAGAACCTGCTGCATACGAGAAGCAGCATCGTCCAGAGCCTGCTGAGCCGACTTCTGATTGTTCAGAGCAGCGCTCAGTTCCGGGTCGAGGGCGGCGTACATTTCCTGCACGGCGACGCTCTGGAAGTCCAGAATACCGTACTGACCGAAGCTCGCACCGAGGATAATGTTCGACGGATAGTTGACCGGATCGAGGGCGGCCTGAGCGCTGACACGGGCAGGGACCTGACCCGAAGCTGCCCAGTCAACCTGATGTTCGCTCACCCACTGGATCAGGGTCAGCGCGGCCTGAAGCTTTTCGCCTTCCGCGTTCACGGGCAGCATGAAGGTGTGCGCGCCGAACCATGTGGCGGGCTGGGCACCGAACTGAACCTGCGGCCAAGCCTGCGACTTGATGTCGGTCTGTTCGGCGGCGAAGTTACGGAACCACGTACCGGTGGGCAGAACGGCCACTGCACCAGCGGCGAAACCCTGCCAAGTGTCGAAACCGGCTTCGGGCGGCGAAACATGATACTTGTAGACGAGGTCAATGAACTGCTGGAGGGCGGTCACGCCTTCGGGCGAGTTGACGGTGACGGTCTTACCATCTTCGCTCACCATACGACCACCATTCTGAACCAGCGCACCGAGGAAGTTCACACGCGGCCACTCGCCAACGGCGAAGCCCCACTGCACAACGTTGGTCGCATCGAAGTCAGCCGAGGCAGCGTTGTTGCCATTGGCATCCAGCGTCAGCTTCTGGAACAGTTCCACCCAGCCTTCATAGGTGGTGGGAGTGGGGCCATTGGGGTCAATGCCAGCAGCTTCAAACATGGCGCTGTTGATCCACAGACCACGACCATGATTGTCCAGCGGAATGCCGTAGGGAACGCCCTGATAGATCATACCGTTGCGGGTGATGTCCGAAATGTCATCATCCGGGAACCAACCGCCACCGCTGACATACTGATCGCTCATGTCACGCAGCACGCCGTAGCTGGCGAACTGGGGGATTTCCGAAGCGTGCAGCAGGAACATATCGGGCGGTTCACCCGCGACGAAAGCGGTCTGAAGCTTGGTGTACAGTGTGTTCCAAGGAATGATTTCGGTGGTGACCGAAATTTCAGGATGTTCCTGAACGAACTGTGCCAGCATCGCGTTCAGCGTCACGCCGTCCGAACCGGTCAGGCCGTTCCAGAACGAAATATGAATGCCGCCCGAACCCAGTTCAGAAACGATAGAGGTCGGGGTAGGAACCGGGGTAGCGTCCTGCGCCACCGAGACCGAGAAAACCAGCGCCATCACCAGCAAAACCAGCGATGTCACCAAAGTAGTACGCTTCATTAGGATTGCTCCAATTAACTAAAAAAGATGCGAACACAGTTGGGTTGATGGTGTGGGATGATGGGGAGGCGAAGCTCGGCTTGTTGAAGTCCTTGATGGTCGGCTGCGATTTCAACGAAACCGGGAACTTCTTGGCGATGTCTACTCCTTACTCGTTTTGAGCACCAGAAACTGTCAACACAAAGCACAGAACCAAAACGGAAGTGAGAGGCTGCTATGCAGAACCCGGATGAACCACTTCCACTGATTTGCTGGTTAGGTTATGTAGCCGCCCGAACACACATCGGGATGGCAGTTGACTAAAGGCTCAAAAACATACTGCTCAAAAACACTTACGAATAACTACACTTTATCCAGAAACCATGTTATGCTGTAAACGAATGCGTGCATTCGTATGCATGAACAGGATTAGAGCATGATTTTTTGTGTCTGTCAAGAGATTTGCAAAATAAATCGAAATCAGTGAGGCATAGCACACGACTAAAAAACTTGAAATAACTTACGCAATCTATCATTTGTGATAAACTAATTAAGAGGTAGGCCAAAGAAAGAACATAAACAACCACTTTGGTCACTCCAAAAAACAATTCGATGAAAAATTCGCATTCCAAAATCAAACAGCCCACCATGTATGATGTGGCAAAGTTGGCTGGTGTTTCGCAGCCAACCGTTTCGCGGGTACTCAACCAGAACGACACCAGCGTGCAGATCAGCGACGACACCCGCCAGCGCGTGATGGATGCGGTGGATAAGCTGGGCTACCGCCCCAACGTCACTGCCCGCAGTCTGCGTACCCATCGCAGCCACATGATTGCCCTGCTCATCGCCGACATTTCCAACGGCTTCTACCACTCTATCACGCGCTCCATCCAAGATGTGGCGCGTCATAAAGGGTACGAAGTGCTCATCTCCAACAGCGATCATGTCTACGAAAACGAGAAGCATTTCTGCGAGGTCGTCAGCGGGCGCGGTGTAGATGGCCTGATTATGGTTCCCATCCACCTCACCAATAACGACCTGAGCAACTTCTACACGCAAACCCGTACACCGATGACTGTCCTCGGCATTCAGATCACGCACCCTAACATTGATGTGGTGTATCTGGATGATGAAAAAGCCGTCTATGAAACGGCCAAGTGGATGATTAGCGAACGCGGCTATACCAGCTTGGGCTATGTGGGCGTGAGCGACGATCTGCCCCCCGGCCCGCGCCGCTGGCGGGGCTTCACCCGCGCATTAGGCGAATGCGGCGTTTCGCTCGACCCGCGCTATGTGATTGAAGGTGATTTCACGCTGGAAAGCGGCAGGAAAGTGGCGCATCAGTTCATCGAGATGGGAACGCTGCCCCGCGCCATCTTCGCACTGAATGATCTAATGGCCATCGGCCTGATTCTGGCGCTGCAAGATGCGGGCTATAAAGTGCCGGATGATGTGGCGGTGGTGGGTTTCGATGATATTCCCGAAGCCACGATTGTCCGCCCTGCCCTGACCACCATCGCGCAAAACCCGCAGGACATCGGCATACGCCTGTGCGAGGCGCTCATCGAACGAATCGAAGACCCGCAGGTGGTCGAACGGCGGGTGTACGAGAGCTTCTACAAGCTGATGCAGCGTCAGTCGGGGTAGACGAAAAACCCTCATCCCCACCCTTCTCCCTCATGGTGAAGGGTGTAATACTATCTTACTTCCCCTCTCCAAAGCGGTACTCCGCGTGTTGGAGAGGGGACTGAGGGGTGAGGTTCTTCAAAAACCTACCCTTGAAAG
>CAIVEA010000781.1 GCA_903904765.1 uncultured Chloroflexota bacterium | reverse complement strand
GTACGCCGACAGCGGCGTGATGGCACAGGTGGATAGCAGCGGCAATTTGCTGCAACAGTTTTTTTTACCCGCCGACCCCGGTTCGACCTTCTCGCGCTCGGTGGCGATGTCGTCCGATGGGCGCTACGTGGGCTACAGCGTGACCAGCGGCGGGCTGACCTCGGTGCGAATTTACGATGTGGGAACGGGGGCGGTCATTCACAGTTACGGGCTGCCGCCCAACAGCGTGACCAGTTTGGATTATGCCGCGTCGTCGCTCAATTTCAGTCCGGGGAACGCCAGTTTTGCCTTCGGCTATGTGAAGGATTACGATTTTTATAGTGTAGTGGTGATTGATATGGCCTCCGGCGAAGCGCCCACGCTGATTGATGAGAATATTCAGGCAGGGCTAGGCGGTTCGTTGAATTCGCTGGTGATGATTCCGGTCATCCAGAATCACACCGCCGATCTGGTGCAATTCACCGCCGTCCCGTATGGCACGGGCGGTGCGTCGCAGTACCCGTGCGTGGAATGGCGCATCTCTACCGGCTATCTGGGCTTCTGCAACTCGTACATCCAGATGAACGCCGATACCTATGCCAACACGGGCGAAGTGGTGATGTCGCTGGCCGACCCATCCTACCCCGGCGCGGAAAACCCTGAAGGCATGGGTTACTTGCAAAACACCATCAAAGCCTTCACGCCCGCCACCAATGAACTGTTCACTGTTACCGTCCTGCCCGACCTGATGCTGGCGCGGTTCATTCAGGATGGCGAGCGCGTGATGGCCGCCACTAGCAACTCGTCCTACAACTATGTGCTGAACGTGATGGAGCGTTCGGGGGCGATCAGCGCCTCTGTCGCTTACAGCGCGTTCGGCCCGATCACCAGTATGGCGGGGACGCTGAACGGTTTCGTGTTCACTACCAGCGACAGCATGGGCGGCGGTGGTGGCACAACCCTGACGTTCGTAGAAACGCGCTTCAACTCGCCGCCTTATGTGGCGAACGTGTGGAACAGCGGCATGGGCGCGGATTTGCGTATCGTGTGGACGAGCGATTTGCGTCCCGCCGCGATTCCGGCTTTTAACGGTTGGGGGCGCGTGGGCGGGCCGGTCATTGTTGCCCCTCCGGTGGCGGCTGAGAGCGCACCACTGGCGGCGGGGACGTTGACCATTGGCGGGCAAGCGCGGGTGTTCACCACCGAAGGGGACGTGCTGAACGTTCGCAGCGGGCCGGGGCGCAACTTTGCCCGTGTGGGGATCGCTGGGAACGGTACGATTGTCTCGTTGTTGGAAGGGCCGGTGACAGCGGATGGCTTCAACTGGTGGCGCATCCGGTTGCCAACCGCAGTGGAAGGCTGGGTGGTAGAGTTCGCGGATGGTGTTCCCACCCTGATCGCACAATAACGGATGCAGAGTCCGCTATCGCCCATCAACCTCACCCGCTTCTTATCCCCTCTCCGCACGGTATGCCGCAGATGGAGAGGGGGTTGGGGGCTTTCAAGGGTAGGTTTTTTGCGGCACAACCCTCATCCCCTGCCCTTCTCCCTCAGGGCGAAGGGTGTAATACCATCTTGCTTCCCCTCTCCAAAGCGGTACTCCGCGTGTTGGAGAGGGGACTGAGGGGTGAGGTTCTTAAAAAACCTACCCTTGAAAG
>CAIVEA010000780.1 GCA_903904765.1 uncultured Chloroflexota bacterium | reverse complement strand
TTGCTCGGGAGGCCAGCTTCGAGCGCCTGCTGGCAATCTACCTGCATGGGCTGGAGATGCCCACCCCTTAACCAGAACTTAATTTGACAGCGAGCAAGCTGGATTCTATCCTACGGTGAGATGATCCAATCGGGAGTACATCTTGACCGCTGTCAAACCCAACGTCCTCATCCTCTGCACCGGCAACTCGGCGCGTTCGCAAATCGGGGAAGCCCTACTGCGGCATTACGCAGGTGATCGCTTCGAGGTATTCAGCGCCGGGACTGAGCCGAAGGGCATGAACCCCTACACCCCCCGTGTGATGCAGGAGCGCGGTATAGATGTCAGCCAGCAATGGTCGAAAAGCATCAGCGAGTACATGGGTAAAATCCCGTTCCGCTATGTGATAACCGTGTGCGGTCATGCCGACCAGAACTGTCCGGCGGCGCTATGGGCGCATGGCGGTCTGCGGATGCACTGGCCTTTTGATGATCCAGCGGCGGCGCAGGGCAGTGACGAAGACAAGCTGGCAGCCTTCCGCACTGTGCGCGACCAGATCGAAGCGCGGGTGCTGGCATGGTTGTACGAACTGGACGCGCACCCCTAGCAGGGGATGAACTGCAAAAGTAGTTTTTTCAGCGCATATTGCCCGAACGTTTGTCGGCTGAGATTCTCGATGCTCATCCCGCTATGACTCTTAAACGGTGAATCCACGCCGACCCTATTTATACTCAACGATGCTTGCTGCTTGTTCCCTGTATCCCTGAGTTCCTGCGTGTCATACGCACTCTACTACCAGTATCCTCTCTACATACTTCCCCGTATTTCGGGGCTGTCCATACAGACACTCTACAATGCGCTAGTTGTGTGCGGTGAATTTGAGTTCGCATGCAGCCCTCGAATAGCATCCGCGATCCTTGCGATCTGGAAATATCAGGGGCAGTATTATCTTCTCGACGATCATGACTGCACATGAGTTTGACGTATTTCGGTACTATGAAACGGCGTTTTTCCCGTTGAGGGAATCTGACGAAGGAGAACACTATGGCTGATTACCGCGACCCCTCTTTGTCTGTTGATGAGCGCGTTCAATCGTTGCTGGCGCAGATGACCCTTGCCGAGAAGTGCGCTCAAATCGGTAGTTACTGGGTGTACGAAGTGCTGGATGGCATCACCCTCTCGGCAGAGAAGGCTTCGCGTTTGCTCCAGCACGGCATCGGGCAGATCACGCGCCTCGGCGGGGCGAGTAATGTCCGTCCCATTGAAAGCGCCCGCCTCGCCAACGCCATCCAGAAATGGCTGCTCGAAAATACGCGCCTGCACATTCCCGCCGTCATCCACGAGGAATGTTGCAGCGGGTACATGGCGCGGGGTGCGACGGTCTTTCCGCAGGCCATCGGCGTTGCCAGCACATGGGAACCCGAACTGGTGCAGGCGATGGGGGACATCATTCGCCAGCAGATGCGCTCGGTGGGCGGGCATCATGCACTCGCTCCGGTGCTGGATGTCACCCGTGATGCCCGCTGGGGGCGTGTGGAAGAAACTTTCGGCGAAGACCCCTATCTGGTGTCACGCATGGGAGTGGCCTATATCAACGGCATTCAGGGCGCGGACTGGAAGAAGGGCGTTATTGCTACGGGCAAGCATTTCGTCGGCTATGGCATGACCGAGGGCGGCATGAACTGGTCGCCAGCGCATATCGCGCCGCGTGAACTGCGCGAGTTGTACCTGCACCCCTTTGAGGCGGCCGTTCGGGAAGCGCGGTTGGGGTCTATCATGAATGGTTATCATGAACTGGATGGCATTCCCTGCGGCGCGAACAAGCAGCTATTGAACGACATCCTGCGCGACGAGTGGGGTTTTGAAGGCACGGTTGTCTCGGATTACTTCGCCGTCACCCAGTTGTTCGTTTACCATCATATCGCCCGCGACAAGGCCGAGGCCGCCCATATCGCCCTCGAAGCCGGGTTGGATGTCGAACTACCGGGGACGGACAGCTATGGTGCGCCGCTGCTGGCTGCTGTCGAACGCGGGGATGTGCCGCTGGAACTGGTGGATCGTGCGGTGTGCCGCCAACTGAAGCAAAAGTTTGAGTTGGGCTTGTTCGAGCAACCCTATGTGGATGAAAGCACCGTCGCTTTTGATACACCCACGCAGCGGCAGGTGGCGCGGACTCTGGCACAAAAATCCATCATCCTCCTGAAAAACAGCGAAAATTTGCTCCCCCTGAATCCGGCGCTGTCGTCTGTGGCAGTGATCGGCCCGAATGCGGATAGTGTTCGCAACTTGTTCGGCGACTACTCGTATCCGGCGCACATCGAAACCCTCGTGGAGATGATGACCACCGATAACAACTTCTCTGGAATGCCTGTGCCGGATAAGATCGAAATGAGCGAGGATTTCATCAAGGCCGAGAGCATCCTCAGCAGCATTCGCGCCCGCGTATCCCCGCAAACGCAGGTGCATTACGCACGCGGTTGCGACACGCGCAGTCTGGATACCAGCGGCTTCGCAGCGGCGGTACAGGCGGCGCAGCAGGCGCAGGTTGCCGTTGTGGTGGTGGGCGATAAAGCGGGTCTGACTGACGACTGCACCAGCGGCGAGGCGCGGGATCGTGCTGTGCTGTCGCTGCCCGGCGTGCAGGCCGATCTGGTACAGGCCATTTGCGCCACAGGAACGCCGGTTGTGCTGGTCATGGTCAATGGCCGTCCGGTCACGCTGGACAATCTGGTGGAGCAGGTTGGCGCAATTGTCGAAGTCTGGTTCCCCGGCGAGGAAGGCTCGGTGGCAGTGACTGATGTGCTGTTCGGGGATGTCAATCCGGGCGGCAAGCTACCGATCAGCTTCCCCCGCGCTGTCGGACAGTTGCCCGTCTTTTACGGTCATCGTCCGTCCGGTGGGCGCTCCAACTGGAAGATTGATTATGTCGAAACTCCGGTCAGTCCGCAATTTCCGTTCGGTTTCGGCCTCAGTTATACCCGCTTCAGCTATAGCAATCTGGTCATCAGCCCCGCCCAAGCCAGCGCCGGCGAAACGGTTCGCATCAGCGCAGATATCGAGAACATCGGTGATCGTGCAGGCGACGAGGTGGTGCAGCTTTACACCCACCAGTACGTGACCGGAATCACACGCCCTGTGAAGGAACTGAAAGGTTTCAGCCGCGTCTGCCTACAAGCGGGCGAGAAGCGCACCGTGACCTTCCAGATGGCCGTCAATCAGCAGGGGTTCTATGATCGGGATGTACAGTTTGTGGTGGAGCCGGGAACGGTGAGCGTGATGGTCGGCAGTTCATCACAGGATATTCACCTGACGGGCACATTCGAGATCACCGGACAGCGCACACCCGTCGCCAAGACCTTCTTCAGTCGCGCCGAATAGCCCCATTGACACGTTACCGCCCCTGCCGACTTACTTAGTGTCAATCAGTGGCAAGGGGCGGGATGTGAGGCAATAATCACAGTCAACAGGTTATAGACAATAGACAAAGGGTAAATCGGTATGACAACAGACCCCGTATTGACTGCCAAACCCATCCTTGAACGCTTCAGCCTCAAGGGGCGCGTGGCACTGGTGACGGGCGGCGGGCAGGGCATTGGTCGCGCCTTTGCGTTTGGCTTGGCGCAGGCCGGAGCAGCCGTTGCGGTTTGCGATATCAACATGACCACCGCTGAGGCCGTCGCTGCGGAACTGAATGACATTGGCGCAGAGGCGATGGCGGTGCAGGTGGATGTGACCAACGAAGCGCAGGTGCAGGCGATGGTCAAATCCGTTGTAGACAAATGGGATCGGCTGACGATCGGGGTCAACAATGCTGGTATCGGGCAGTGGATCGCCGCTGAGGAAATGAAAGAGACGGACTGGGATCGGATGCTCGACCTGAACCTGAAGGGCGTGTTCCTGTGTTGCAAAGCCGAAGCCCAGTTTATGCTGCCAGCGGGTTATGGCAAGATCGTCAACACCGCTTCGATGTCTGGCAGCATCTCCAATACGCCGCAAAATCAGGCGCACTACAACGCCTCCAAAGCGGGCGTGCTGCACCTCACCCGCAGTCTGGGCGCGGAATGGGCACCGCGTGGTGTGCGCGTCAACAGCATCAGCCCCGGCTACACCCGCACCCAGTTGGTACAGGATTTGCTCGAAACGCCTGTCGGTCAGAAGGTGCTGCCGACGTGGATGGGTATGACCCCGATGGCACGTATGGGCGAAGTGACCGATTTGCAAGGTGCTGCGGTCTACCTGTCGTCGGAAGCTTCGGACTTCATGACGGGGGCTGATCTCATCATTGATGGTGGCTACTGCGCGTGGTAGCCGTTCACGGGGGCGCGGTCACGCTGCGCTCCCGCAAGTTGACCGATACGAACGATGAACGATGGTGAAGCGTGGTTGCCACGCAGGGAATAACCATGATGAAAGCCGGACAGATTACCCAGCCGAACCAAGTCCGTGTGGTGGATGTGGATGTGCCAGCCGTTGGCGCGGATGATGTGCTGATTCGCGTGCGTGCGGCGGGCATCTGTGGCACGGATGTGCATATTTTGCGCGGGGAGTATGAGGCGAATTACCCGTTGATCCCCGGTCATGAGTTCAGCGGCGAAGTAGTCAGTATAGGCGCGAACGTCACCCGTTTCCGCGCCGGGGATCGGGTCACGGCAGACCCGAATATCCCCTGCAACCGCTGTTCGTTCTGCCAGCGCAACGAACCCAACCAGTGCCGCCACCTGAAGGCCGTTGGTGTCACCCGCGATGGCGGCTTTGCCGAGTATGTCTCAGTGCCTGAAGGCAACGTGTTCCCGATTGGCGACATCAGCTACAAGGCGGCGGCACTGATCGAACCGCTGGCCTGCGTCGTGTGGGGACTTCAGCAGGTCGCGGTGCAACCGGGCGACAGCGCCCTCGTCTTTGGCGCAGGGCCGATGGGCTGTCTACTGTTGCAAGCGGTTAAACGTGCCGGAGCAGCGCGGGTGGTGGCGGTGGATACCGTCGAATGGCGGCTGCGGATGGCGGCGGAGCTAGGCGCAACCGAAACCGTGCTGGCGGACGCGAACAGCATTACCCGTTTGAATCAGTTGGAACCGGATGGCTATAGTCTGGTGGCGGATGCTACTGGCGTTCCAGCGGTGCTGGAAGGCGCGTTCCAGTATGCGCGTCCGCGTGGCAAAGTGTGGGTGTTCGGGGTCACCCCCCGTGATGCCCGCATCAATTTCTCGCCCTACGATGTGTTCCGCAAAGACCTGAAAGTGATCGGTAGTTTCGCCGTCAACCGGACGTTTCCGCAGAGTATTGCGCTCATCCAGCAGGGCGCGGTGCAGGTCGAGCCGCTGGTGTCGCACGAGTTGTCGCTGGACGAGTTCGGGCGCGGATTCGATCTGGCGCAGCACGACCCGAAGCGCATGAAAATCCAGTTCGCTGTCTGAACCATTGCCATTGAATATACCAGCACGGGGTGGCATCCCATCCCTTTCAAGGGTAGGTTTTTTGCGGGATAACCCTCATCCCCATCCCTTCTCCCTCAGGGCGAAGGGTGTAATACCATCTTACTTCCCCTCTCCAAAGCGGTACTCCGCGTGTTGGAGAGGGGACTGAGGGGTGAGGTTCTTAAAAAACCTACCCTTGAAAG
>CAIVEA010000779.1 GCA_903904765.1 uncultured Chloroflexota bacterium | reverse complement strand
GTAAATTCCCCCGACCAATCACCCTCTCCAACACGCGGAGTACCGCTTTGGAGAGGGGAAGTAAGATGGTATTACACCCTTCGCCCTGAGGGAGAAGGGATGGGGATGAGGGTTATCCCACAAAAAACCTACCCTTGAAAGGGGGCGGGGGATGAGGGTCACGATCGTCACGCCCAGTTTACCAGCGTTTGCTTGAGCGAGAGCATGAACGCATCCCCGGCAGCGCCATCGGCAGCGCGGTGGTCGAAGGTGAGCGAGACATAGCAGCACGGGCGAATGGCGATCATATCGTCAATCACCTTCACCCGCTTTTCGAGGATGCCCACGCCCAGAATGCCGGTCTGCGGCTGGTTGATGATGGGCGTGGCAAACAGGCTGCCGCTGACCCCGTGATTGGTGATGCTGAACGTGCCGCCCTGCGCCTCGTTGGCCTGCAACTGACGATTGCGGGCGCGGCTGGCGAGGTCGTTCACGGCGCGGGCTGTGCCGAGCAGGTTCAAATCTTGTGCGTTGTGGATGACCGGCACGATCAAGCCATCCTCCAGCGCGACGGCGATCCCCAGATGGACGGCGGGGTTCATCAGCAGCCCGTCATCCGTCCAGCGGGCGTTCAGCACCGGATGGGCGATCAGGGCCTTCACACAACCTGCCGCGAAATAGGCCGTCAGCGTGAGGTTCACACCCTGCGCGGCGAATGCGGCTTTGTGCGCTTCACGGTGCGCGAGGACGGCGCTCATATCGAACTCAAATACGGTGGTGACGTGCGGCGCGGTCTGCACGCTGCGTACCATGTGGTCAGCGATGGCGCGGCGCATGGCGCTGTGCGGGACGAGCGTCGTTCCGGCGGGCGGCGGCAGGTTTTCGACGGGATGCACACGGGCAGGGGCGGCGGTCACAGGTGCGGGGGCAACAACGGCGGGGGGCGCAACCGGAGCAATCGGGGCGGGGGCGCTGGCCTGTGCCGCCAGATACGCCTCCACATCCTTCTTGGTCACGCGGCCCTCGCGCCCTGTGCCGGGGACACGCGCCAGATCGAGATGATGTTCGGCGGCCATACGCGCCACAACGGGCGTGAGGTGTCCGGTATAACCTTCACCGTTGCTGATGGGGGCGCTGGCGGGCGGCGGGGCGGCGGTTTCGCTGGCGCTGGCGAGGTGTGCCACGATTGCGCCCGTCGTCACCATCTGCCCGACCTGCGCCAGTTGATCGGTCAGGATGCCGTCCGCAGGCGCGGGAATTTCGCTATCCACCTTGTCGGTGCTGACTTCGAGCAGTGGCTCAAAAGCGCGAACGCTCTCGCCCACCTTCTTCAGCCAGCGGTTCAAGCGCACTTCCTGTACATCTTCGCCCAGCGCGGGCAGCCGTACTTCGATGGTCATCACGCACCCCTTTCGCGTTCATACCCCTAGTATACGCGCACCGGCCTGTGAGGGCGATAAGTGGGTATATTCAGAAATGAGGAACCCTCACCCTAAATCCCTCTCCCTCATGGCGAGGGACTTAAAGAATTGTGTAGCCCTTTTACTCCCTTCGCCATGAGGGAGAAGGGTCGGGGATGAGGGTCACTCAGACCAGCAGCACCAGATTGTTGCGGTGGATGGCTGCATCGCCGTAGCTGTACCCCAACCGTTCCACAATCTGGCTGGATTTCGCGCCGCACAGCTTGGTCAGGTCGGCGCTGTTGTAGCTGGTCAGCCCGTGTGCGATACGCTTGCCAGAGGGGTCAACCACCGCCAGTAGTTCGCCGCGCTCAAACGTATTCTCGACGGCGGTCATGCCCACCGGCAGCAAACTCGCGCCACCTTTGAGCAGCTTACGCGCCGCGCCTGCGTCCACATGCAGCACACCACGCGGCTTCTCCGCCAGCAACCAGCGTTTGCGGCTCTCGACCGAAGAGGCGGCAGGCTCGAAGCGCGTCCCCAGCGCCTCTCCGCCCACGATTCGCGCCAGCACATCCGGCAAGCTGCCGTTGGCGATCACGGTGGTGATCCCGCTGCGGCTGGCGAGGTGCGCGGCCTGAATCTTGGTCATCATACCGCCCGTGCCCACGCTGCTGCCCGCGCCGCCCGCCAGCGCATAGGTGCTGTCGTCAATCTGGTTGACGATGGGGATCAGCGTGGCGCTCTGGTCGGTGCGCGGGTCGGCGGTGTACAGGCCGGGGATGTCCGTTAGCAGGATGAGCAGGTCGGCTTCCATCACGTTCGCCACTAGCGCCGACAGGTT
>CAIVEA010000778.1 GCA_903904765.1 uncultured Chloroflexota bacterium | reverse complement strand
GACCTCCACCCTATTCGCACTCGGTCACGAACTGGCGAACGCGGGGCTGCGGGTGCTGGCGACCACCACTACTCGCATCGGTCACGATCAACTGGATTTGATGCCGTTCGCCGCCAGTATTTCGGATGGAATCCCGCATCTGTCGCTGGCGTTGGGGCAAAACCGCTTTGTGTTTCTCTACGGGCAGATCAAAGGTAGCAAGGTGTACGGTCCCGGTGTGGAGTGGATTCCACGCTTGCTGGACTCGGTGGACTCGGATGTGTTGCTGATCGAAGCGGATGGCTCACGCGGGTTGCCACTGAAAGCGCCCAAGCCGCACGAACCGGTCATCCCGCCCGAAACCACGTTGGTCGTGCCGATTGCTTCCTTATCGGTACTGGGACAGCCTTTTGACGAAGATCATGTGTATAACGCGCAGGCCATCGAAGATCGCTATGGGTTTGGGCTGGGCAACCGCATTAAATCGCCGTGGGTGGCACAGGTGCTGCGCGACGAAACGCTCGGTTTGCGCGGCGTTCCCGAGCGTGCGCGGGTGATCGTGCTGCTCAATCAGACCCCCGCTGGCGGATATTTGCGGGCGCGGGCGCGGTTGATCTCGCAGTTTATATTGCGTTCGCAGCGGGTGCAGGGTGTGGCACTGGGGGCGGTGCGCGGCGCAAATCCGGTGCATGAGGTTCAGCGGCATATTGGTGCGGTGCTACTGGCTGCGGGACAGTCCAAACGGATGGGGCAACCGAAGGTATTACTGCCGTGGGCGGGCGGGCGTACCATCCTCGAACAGATTATTGACCAGCTTCAACTGGCGCGGCTTTCGAATATCACAGTAGTCACGGGCTACCGTCCGGGTGAGGTGCGGCGTTTGGCGACCCGCGCTGGCGCAGAGGTGGCGCACAATCCCGACTACGCGACGGGTGAGATGCTTTCGTCCCTGAAGGCGGGTTTGCGGGCAATGCCTTCGCATATCAGTGCGGCGCTGGTCACACTGGGCGATCAGCCCCGGATGCAAGCGCGGGTCATCACACAGGTGCTGACGGCTTATGCTGAGGGCGCGGGCGATATTGTCGCGCCCAGTTACCAGATGCGGCGCGGGCATCCTATCCTGATTGACCGCAAATACTGGTCGGAAATTCTGGAACTGCCCGACACCGGCGCGCCGCGTGAGGTGATCGAACGTCACCGTGACCAGATTGCGTATGTTACGGTGGATACCGACAGTGTGCTGCGCGATGTAGATACTCCTGACGATTATCAAAGCGAACGGCGCTTGGCCGGACTCGAATAACCCGAATTATCTCAATCCGTTGTGAGGACTTGCTGCCCTTCAAAATAACCGCGCCGCAGTGAGTGGGGACGTTTGGTGATGCTGCCGTGCGCCTGTTCGCGCAGCACATCGGAGGCGCTCATGGGCGTGACCACGATCAGCACTTCATCAGTGGCGAGCCGGTGTTCGGGCGGTGGTGCGTACAGGTAGCGCCCGTTTGCGCTGCGAATGCTAATCACATCGGCATTATGCTGCGCTTTGAGCGCCAGTTCGCCCAGCGTTTTGCCGATCCAAGGCGAGTCGTTCTGCATATACAATTCGGTGGTTTCGATGCGTGCGCTGTAGTTAAAGACCACATGCTGAAGGAAGTCGCTGACGGCGGGGCGGGTGGTAGCGAGCAGCACGAACTGTGCAGCCACCTGAAACGGGCTGAGTACGCGGTCTGCGCCAGTACGCAGCAATTTAGGGAGCATGTCGTCAGTCTGGGCGGCGGCAGTGATGAGCAACCGCTTGCTGACAGCGCGGCAGTTCAGGATGGTCATCACGCTGGAAGCTTGATCGTCCACCGCCACCATGACTGCCAATGCCCGTTCCACACCTGCTGCATCAATCGTGGCTTCGATGGCGGGATTGCCATGCACCACGCGAAAACCTTTTCGCAAAAGTTCCTGTGTATAGTCCGCGTCGTCGCTGATAATGACGAACGGGCGCGACGGGTCGAGTTTGCTGATGGCGCTGCGGGCGACGCGATGTGAGCCACAGATGACGTAATGATTGCTCATCAACTGAACGGCCTGCGCTGCCTCTTCAAGCGTGTATTGGTGCTGCGGTTGCGTGGGCGGTTGTTGCGGTGTGGGTAGGCGTTGCCAGATGACGCGGCGGGGACGCATCGCCACCCCTTCACGGCAGGCGGTTTGCATCGCGGCAATCTGCTGGTTAGGGGCGACAACAATCAGGCTTTCACCTTCGCTCAGACGGTAGTTGTCGCCGGGTGTGACCACGAATCCACCCGTTTCCAGCCGCAGGCCGATGATGGCCGCGTTGAAGCGGGTGCGGAGGTTCAAATCGCCAAGAGTTTTGCCGATCCACGGCGAGTCGTCCAGCATGTGGAGCAGCGTAGTCTGGGTGGTGGCACGCTGACTGAACAGAATGGAGTTGAAGAACTCGTTGACGGCGGGGCGCAGCGTGGCATTGTTCAAGAAGCGTCCGGCTACTTCGTAAGGGGCGATCACATCATTTGCCCCCACGCGGATCATTTTGGTTGTCAGGGTTTCATCCAGCGCCGCTGCTGTGATTTCGACGTGCGGGTTCAGGCTGCGGGCAGTGAGGACTGAGATCAGGGTTTCGGTGTCCCTGTCGAGCATAATCATCATGGCCTGTGCGCGTTCGATGCCTGCCCGCCGCAGGATTTTGTCACTGGTGGGGTCGCCTTCGATAACCAGTAGGCCGTTGTCGCGGCTGTGTTCGGCGAAATCATGACGCGGCGTGACCACCACCAGCACGTCCAGTAGTGTGTCCTGCCGATGGCGCATCCGCAGCCCTGTCGTCACAAGGGTGCGGATGAATGCCCGCAAGCGCGGGAAACGCTTCTTTTCGATAGCCCCGAACAGGTGATTCAGCCATTGGTCAATCGGGCGGTAGAGTGCGTCCAACTGTATTTTCTGGCGTTGCTGCGCTCCTTCAATCAGGTAGGTGATGGTGTCGTCCACCAGTTCGCCCGCGCCGCAGATGATGTAATGCCCGTATAACCGCTGAATTTTGTTGATGATGCTGCGGCGTTGGCGCAGGTCGCGCACCGCTGGACTGACAAAGAAGTTGGCGGTGGCCTGTAGCCCGTAGGCGACAGCGCCGAGGCCGAACAAAATCAATAGGACGGTAAACACCCGCCCGGCTTCGGTACGGGCATAGATGTCGCCATAGCCGATGGTGGCGAGGGTAATCACTGTCAGCCAGATGGCATCCAGCAGGCTAAAATGCTCCAGTAGCATAAAACCGATGATCCCAATTGGCAAAATGGTTGCTAATAGGGCAAGGGCGATACGCATCTGACGCTGAGCTTCTTTGAAAGACTCCATCTATCCATTGCCTGTATGATTGCGAATGATAGGGATGATTATAGGTGAGGAACTATTTCAGTGCTGCTTTCAGGCTTTTGATGAGGCGTTTGATGGCCTGCTTGTAGGATTTGCGCGGTGCGACCAGTGCCGACAACAGATAGCGCCCGCTGTGGCTGCGGAAGGTGAGCAGAATGAGTTGCGTGCCGTCCCGCGTGAAATGGCGCACATCCTCCTCATCCGGCAGCGATTCGAGCGCCTCGGCATCGGTGGCGGCACGGAGCAGCAGGGCTTCGTAATCGGCACGCAGCGCGTCTGGCGCGGGGGCGGCAAAGTCAAGAAACAGCAGGTGGTCGCGGTTGAGGTGAATGAGCGCAACCGCCGCGAAACAATCTTTACCTGTGAGCGCCCCTTTGAGCAGCGAATCAGCAGATGTATCCATACGGCCTCCGCAGGTATCCATCATTCTACTGATTGTAGCGCGGGATGATACGAATTAGATGCTGGATAGGGTATAATTAGGAACTTGATAGGGGTACTGTGTGAGGAAAAATGACCACCTATACACGTGAAGATTTTGAAAATGCCGTCCATGTCATTCGGGGAAAAACCAATCTAGTCCCCCGTGTGGGGCTTGTTCTGGGGTCGGGGTTGGGCGGTCTGGCAGATCGTCTGGAAGGCCGTGTGGCGGTGGCTGACCACGAGATTCCGGGGTGGCCTGTCTCCACCGTTGAAGGGCATCAGGGCAAGCTGGTGTTCGGCACGCTGGAAGGCGTTCCTGTCGTGGCTCAGCAGGGGAGAGCGCATTTTTACGAGGGTTATTCGCTCCAGCAGGCCACTTTCCCGATACGGGTGATGCAGCATCTGGGTGTGCAGACTCTGATTTTGACCAACGCGGCGGGTGGGCTGAATACAGCCTATCATACCGGCGATGTGATGATGCTGAACGACCACATCAACTTTCCGGGCATGGTGGGGCATAATCCGCTGATGGGGCCGAATGATGACCGGGTTGGTCCGCGTTTCTTGGGCATGGTTCAGACGTATGATCGCGGGCTGCGGGCGGTGGCGCGGCAGGTTGCACAGGCCGAAGGGCTGCTGCTGCACGAAGGCGTGTATGTCTGCCTGTCCGGGCCGAGCTTCGAGACACCGGCGGAAATCCGTATGCTGCGGATGATAGGCGGTGACGCGGTAGGCATGTCCACCGTTCATGAGGTGCTGGTGGCGCGGCACATGGGCGTGCAGGTGATGGCTTTCAGCGGGATTACCAACGAGGCGATTGACTCGGTGGATGTTGATCTGGAAACCAACCATCAGGAGGTTCTGGACGCGGGTAAGGTGATCGTTCCGAAATTGGAACAGTTGGTGCGGGGCGTGCTCCGCAGCTTATGAACGCGCTGCTGTTCTTAATCGAACAAATTGCGCCCGGCCTATATATCCTGACGGCTGTCGGCATTCTGGTGATGTGGCGGCGCTGGGGACGTGCGCGGTACGAATTCCGGGCGACGCATTTTGAGCTGGAACGCGATATTTACCGTTACCAGCAGGCGAATGCGCTCACCGGATTGGTGCTGTTACTGGAATTTGGCTTGGTGGTGGTGGGCATTCAGCAGGTGGTGGTGCCGACGATTCGGACGACGGAGGATACTAGCCTGACGCTGGTTCAGGTGGTGGATGATGGGCAGTTCAACACACCCACGCCTGCTCCAGTGGCCTTCGGGAATGCGCCGGTAGACCCTAGCGGCGTGCAACTGGGTGAACAGGAAATTGTGCGCGTGCAGGCCACGCCAACGCTGACCCCCACCCCTGTTGGCACGATTCTGCCGAATCCGCCGCCTATCGCGGGTTGCGATACCCCCGGTGCGACGCTGCAAATTCCAGCGAACGGCATGTTGGTATTCAACCCGATCAATGTGGTCGGGACGGCGAATGCCGAAAACTTCGCTTTCTACCGATTTGAACTAAACGGCCCGCAAACCTTCGGGAATTTCGCGTTGCTGCGCGACTACGATCAACCGGTGCCGGAAAACGGGGTGCTGGGGCAGTTTGTGCCAGCCTTCTATCAACCCGGTCTCTATCAGTTCCGGCTGACGGTGTTCGACATCACTAACACGCTCAAAGCGGCCTGCACGGTGAACATCACTATCAGTGACCCGATTCCGACGGCTACCCCGCTGTCGGCAGGATCATAAGCGATTTCGAGAGATGAATGAGAAACCGCGCATCGGCATTGTCGGCGCAGGTAAAGTTGGGAGTGTGTTGGCGCGTCTATGTGTACAGGCAGGCTTTACCGTCACGGCGGTGAGCAGCTTGCATGTCGAGAGCGCCGAACGGCTGGCGGCGGCGGTGGGCGCGGTGGCGGTATTTTCTGCGGCGGACGTGGCGAGGCGGGCGGATTTGATCATCCTGACCGTGCCGGACGACGCGATTGAAACCGTTGCTGCACAGGTGGCAGAGGCTGACCTGACCGGAAAAGCGGTGGTTCATACTGCCGGAGTGCTGGATGCGGGCGTGCTGTGGGCGGCGGCTCAGGCTGGCGCTATGGTCGGTAGCTGGCATCCGGCTCAGGCATTCGCGTCGGCACAGGTTGCCCATTTGAACGGGGTGGCGTTTGCGGTGGAGGCGGAGGCTGTTCCCCTTCGCACTGGGTTGCTCGATTTGACCGCTGCGCTGGGTGGTCGTTCGCTGGTCATCCCTGCGGGGGGTAATGCGGTCTATCATGCGGCGCTGGTGTTTGTGAGCAACTACACGGTAGGGTTGTACGGGGTGGCGCAGCGATTGCTGGCTGATTTGGGGCTGGATGCACAGGCGACGGCAGCGGCTTTGAACCCGTTGCTGGCTGGCACAGTAGACAACATTGAACGGCGGGGTATCCCTGACGCGCTGACCGGCCCGCTGGTGCGGGGGGATGCGGGGACGGTGGCGGCGCATTTGCGGGCGTTGGATGACCGCGACGCAGGTTTGGCGGCGCTGTACAGGCAGTTGGCGCGGGTGACGCTGCCTGTGGCGATGACGAAACAACCGGAGCGCAATTTTGAACCGCTGAAGGCGGTTTTGGACGAGAGGAACGATCATGCGAATCAGCGTGCGTGATATTCAAAAGCTGAAAACGAATGGCGAACCGATCCCGACTTTGACGGCCTATGATGCCACCAGCGCCTTTCTGGGTGAAGCAGCGGGTGTGCCGCTGCTGCTGGTGGGTGATTCGCTGGGCATGGTGATTCAAGGGCATCAATCCACAATTCCGGTCACGCTGGAACAGATGATTTACCATTCTGCGATTGTGGTACGTGCCACGCAGAAGCCGATGATTGTGGGCGATTTGCCATTTATGTCGTATCAACTCAACCCGGAGCAGGCGTTGACGAGCGCGGGGCGGCTGATGCAAGAGGCGGGTGTGAACGCGGTCAAACTGGAGGGCGGCGAGGTGATGGCTGATACCATCCGGCGGATTGTCGAGATCGGCATTCCGGTGATGGCGCACATCGGCTTGACCCCGCAGAGCGTGAATCGCTTTGGCGGTTTCCGGGTGCAAGGGCGCGAGATTACCTCTGCCAAGCAGCTTTTGCGGGATGCACAGGTAGTACAGGAGGCGGGTGCGTTTGCGGTGGTGCTGGAACTGGTGGCCGCGCCGCTGGCAGACATGATTACCGCCAAACTGGACATCCCGACAATTGGCATTGGCTCTGGCGTGGGCTGCGACGGGCAGGTGCAGGTTTTTCATGATCTGTTAGGGCTGCATCCGTCATTTGGGCCGCGCCATGCCAAACAGTATGTGAACGCGGGCGCTGCGATTGAGGGCGCGTTGCGGCAGTATGTGAATGAGGTGAAACAGCGCACTTTCCCCGCATCAGAAAACGGGTTCACGATGAATGACGAAGTGCTGGCAGCGGTGCAGACAGAATCGGAGTGGGCGTAAACGTGGATGTGATTGCGACGATTGAAGGGCTGCGGACTGCGCGGAAGGCCATGACGGGCAGTGTTGGTTTAGTGCCGACGATGGGGGCGCT
>CAIVEA010000777.1 GCA_903904765.1 uncultured Chloroflexota bacterium | reverse complement strand
GTCGTCTTTTTGGTGGGGGTACGTGCCATGTGTGTCCCTCGTTCGCTGGTTCCCTGCGGGAAAACGCGCCCTGACCGTGTGTGAGCAGGGCGCTAAAAATGCGTTCGTTCGTGTTGTCAGGGTTTGGGCACCGATAAACAGCGCCCGAACCATCAAGACCAATAGGCCGGAAACAGCGCGCCGTTACTTCTTGGTCGCGCCACGACGACGACCACGTCCCGGAACCGTCTTGCGCGGCCCACGACGGGTGCGTGCGTTGGTACGGGTGCGCTGGCCGCGCACGGGCAGACTGCGGCGATGCCGGATGCCACGATAGCAACCGATTTCGCTCAGACGCTTGATGTTGAGCTGCACTTCACGGCGCAGATCGCCTTCAGTGGTCAGCTTGCCGATCTCTTCACGCAGCTTTTGCACTTCGTCCTCGGTCAGGTTCTTGACGCGAATATCGGGGTTCAACCCGACCGCTTCCAGAACCTTTTTACTCGTCGGACGGCCAATGCCATAGATGTAAGTGAGAGCAATTTCGACCCGTTTTTCGCGGGGCAGGTCAACCCCTTCAATACGCGCCATATTTCATCCCCTCTAAGCAGCTAACCTTGGCGCTGTTTGTGCTTCGGATTATCACAAATAACCATAACACGCCCATGACGCTTGATGATGCGGCACTTAGGGCAGCGCGGCTTGACCGATGTTGTTACACGCATGGTGCTATCCTCAAGGTTTCCGTAAGACTTAAAATTCTATCAGTATCGGCGGTTGATGTCTACTGCGAATTTCGTATATTCGCAGTTCTCACCCACTGCCGGAGTACCCATTCACAATAGAGTCAGGATGATTGGCTCGCCATCTGTCACCGCGATGGAATGCTCGAAATGGGCGCACAGGGAACGATCCTTCGTCACCACTGTCCAACCATCTTCGAGTTCCCGCGTATCGGGGCGGCCTGCGATCACCATTGGCTCCAGCGCCAGCGTCATGCCGGCTTGCAGCGGCTCATTCACCCACCCGCGCCGTTCCGCCGAGCGCGGCCACCAGTTCGGCACATCGGGCGGTTCGTGCATTTTGCGCCCTACGCCGTGTCCGGTATAAGTACGTGCTACGGTGTAGCCCTGCTTCTCTACAAAAGTCTGCGTTGCCAGCGCAATATCGCGCACGGTATTGGGCAGCACAGCCGCCGCAATCGCCACATACAACGCCTGCTCGCATACGTCCAGCAAACGCTGCACCGAGGGGCGAATTTCGCCCACGCCCATCGAAAACGCCGCATCGCCCACGAAGCCCTCAAACAGGCAACCCACATCGAGACTGATGATGTCCCCTTCACGCAAAATACGCTTCGGGCTGGGGATACCGTGTACCAGTTCCTCGTTCAGGCTGGCAGTGATAGTGGCTGGATAAGCCGGGCCATTCGCCTGCGGATAGTTGAGAAAGGTGGGCGTGGCGTTGTGCTTCCGTAGCACCTCCACCGCAATCGCATCCAACTCCGCCGTACTCACGCCGGGGCGCACCACCTCGCGCATGGCCTGATGAGTGCGGGCGACAATGCGCCCGGCCTCACGCATGATGGCGATTTCATCCGGCGTTTTGAGCGTAGGCGCAGTAGCGGGTGCAGGTGCAGCCATCGTAAGCTCTAGCGCCCCTGAACCACATCAATGATAGTGACGATCTGCTGACCAACAGCCTCAATCGTCTGCGTGGCATCCACCATCTGCACCAACCCCTTTTCGCGATAATACGCGATCAGCGGCTGCGTCTCTTGCAGGTACTTGTCAATACGCTTGATGATGGCGTGGGCACTGGCATCATCGGCGCGGCGCTTCAGTTTCTCACCGGATTCCTTCAGCGTGGCCTCCAAGCGGGGCGGATACGCGCCTTCGGGATGATCGGTGAACTGCCACTGAATCGCACTGGCGTTGGTGTAGATGTTGTAACTGGCACCATTCGCCGTCGAAACGCGCCCAAAAGCGCGGCGGAACGCATCGTACAAATCCAGTTCAAGCAACAACACCGCGCCAATGTGTTGCCCCTTCTCCGCCAGATGCGCCTCCAGCCACGCGGCCTGCCCCGGCGTGCGTGGATAGCCATCAAGGATGACCCCGTTCGCCGCGTCTGGTTGGGCGAGGCGCTGGCGCACAATTTCGTTGGTATCCGCATCGGAGATCAGCTCACCCGAATCCATGCGCTTCGTGATCTTCTGCGCGAACTCATCAGTACGGCTACGCATGGCGCGGAACAAATCGCCCGTTGAAACCTGCGGGATACCGTAGCGCGTCTGGATCATCCGGGCTTGTTCACCCTTCCCCGCGCCCTGCACCCCCATGATGATGAGATACAGACCCATGATTCGTCGTCAACTCCCGACGATCAGCAACCACCCGTAGCGGGCAGCGGCGATCACCACATACTCAACAATAAAACGGCTACAAAACAATAATCTTTATTTTCAATCCACGTCGCCCGATTATCAGGCGGTAAAATACGGGGGGCGCTGTGTGCGTCCCCCCGTATGTGTTCCCCGGACAAATGTCGGGGTCAGTTAGCTCATGAAGCCTTCGTAGTTACGCATCACCAGTTGCGCTTCGATCTGGCGCATGGTGTCAATCACCACGCCTACCACGATGATGAGGCCGGAACCGGTGATAACCTGCGCGGCATTCGCGCTCGAACCGCTGACCGCTTCCGTCGGGAAAATCAGGCGGTTAATCAGATCAACGATACCCGGCACAATGGCGATGATGCCGAGGAACATCGCGCCGATGAAGGTGATACGGCGGGTGACGCGGTGGATATATTCCTGCGTCCGCTTGCCCGGACGAATACCGGGGATGAAGCCGCCCTGTCGCTGCAAATTCTCAGAGAGATTCTGCTGCGCCACCATGATATCGGTATAGATGAAGGTGAAGCCCACCACCATCACGAAGTACGTCAGCCAGTAAGCCAACCCCTGATGATTGCCGAAGGTGCGGGTGATTTCGTCACGCACAGAACCTTCGGGGAACAGGTTCACGATGATCGCCGGGAAGGTGATGATGGACTGCGCGAAGATCAGCGGGATCATACCCACCGCGTTGACCTTCAGCGGAATGTGGGTCGAGCCACCGCCGTACTGCTTGCGACCACGCACGCGCTTGCCATACTGCACCGGAATGCGCCGCACACCGTCGTAGATGAACACAATGACCACGAGGCTGACCAGCGAAATCACGACGAACAGGATCAGGTTGAACAAAGGTTGTGTACTGCTGTTCAACAACTGCGCCAGATGCGTCGGGGCTTGCGCCACGATACCCGAGAAGATGATGATCGAAAGACCATTGCCGATACCCTGCTCTGTGACCAATTCACCCAACCAGATGGCGAACATGGTGCCAGCAGTCATGGTCGCAACCACTGAGATCGTCAACAATAAGTCACTACCGAAGCCGGGAATGATGGGCGCACCGCCCAGCGTCCCGAAGATGTTGATCTGACCGACAGCCTGTAAAACCGCCATCGGAATCGCCAGAAAATAGGTGTACCGCTGGAGTTTTTCTTGCCCACCCGGTTCGCGCTGGAGAGCTTCGAGGCGCGGGATGAGGGGAACGAGCAGCTGAATAATGATCGAAGCGGTGATGTAAGGATACACGCCCATCGCCAGCACGCTGAAGTTGCGTACCGCGCCGCCCGAAAGCAGGTTGAGCGTACCGATCAAACCGCCTGCTTGGCTGTTCAACAGTTGTTCGAGGGCAGATTTGTTCACGCCCACAACTGGCACATGCGCGCCAAACTGGTAGATGACGAGGATCAGCCCGGTGATGAGCAGCTTATTGCGTACATCCGGCAGCCGCCACGCATTCCTTAACGCATCCAACATAGTTGGTATCCTCCAATAAACATCAAGGGATGAGGTTGTGAGGCCGAGTCAAACTCTGCGCCGCACACCTCATCCCCCATGTACATCATGCTAAATTTTAGCTCTCGCCGTGCAGCTTAGTGAGCTGCGCCTTGCGTAGTTTACGGAAGGTGGCGTGTGCGCCAGTGACCTTCAGCGGCACGGTTTCCACCGAGCCACCAGCGGCCTTGATCTTTTCTTCCGCGCTCTTGGTGAAGCGGTGCGCCTTGACGGTGATCGCCTTGCTCACTTCACCCTGCCCCAGAACCACGATAGGCTGAAGCGCATCGCGGATCAGGCCGAGGTCGGAGAGCAGTTCGGGCGTAATCAGGTTCACATCGGCAGCCTCAGCAATCGCGGCCAGACGATCCAACCGGACTTCCTGATACTCGATGCGGAAGATGTTGTTGAAACCGCGCTTGAACGGCAGGCGACGAACGAGAGGCAACTGACCGCCTTCAAAGTAAGCGCCCTTCGGCTTACCGCCGCGAGAACCCTGACCCTTGATACCGCGACCAGCATAACCGCCCTGCCCGGCACCATGACCGCGTGCAACGCGCTTACGTTTGCGCTTAGACCCTTCGTTGGGGCGCAGATCGGTTAGCTTCATGCTTCGATTTCCTCCACCTTGACTAGATGGATCACCTTGGCGATCATGCCGCGCACATGCGGCGAGTCATTGTGAACCACCGTCTGGCGAATGCGGCGCAGGCCGAGGCTGCGCACGGTATCCTTCTGTGACTGTTCAAAGCCGATTGAGCTTTTGACCAGTGTAACCTGAAGTTTTTTACTCATCGCTATTGCTCCGGCGCTCCCAGAACGGGCGCAGTTCATCCGGGTTCTTGCCACGAATGGCCGCCACGTCACGCGGGGTACGAAGTTGTTGCAAAGCCGACAGAGTCGCCATCGTCACGTTCAGCACGTTCGGGCTGCCTTGGCTCTTGCTCAGGATATCGCGGATACCCACCGCTTCCAGCACGGCACGCACACCGCCACCAGCGATAACGCCAGTACCGGGAGCCGCCGGACGCAGCAGCACCTTCGCGCCGCCATATTCCGCCACCACCGGGTGCGGGATGGTCGTCCCAGCCAGCGACACCTTCACCATCACGCGGCGAGCGCGGTCAGCGCCCTTGCGGATGGCATCCGGCACACCACGCGCCTTGCCGATGCCGATGCCAATGCGCCCCTTATTGTCGCCCACGATCACGACGGTACGGAAGGCAAAACGCCGACCACCCTTGATAACCTTGGCGACGCGCTTAATGTCTACGACACGTTCATCCAGTTCTTCGCGTTCTTCTTCATGCTCACGTTCACGGCGCGGTTCGCGTTCTTTTCTGGGCTTATCGCCGCTGCCACCGCGATCCCCGCCGCGTCGGGCCTTCTTCTCAGTTTCAGCCATAATTCTCCCGCCTTCGACTTAGAACTCCAGCCCGCCTTCACGCGCGCCTTCGGCAAGGGCCGCCACGCGGCCATGATATTTATAGCCGCCCCGGTCAAAAACAACCGTGCTGATTCCCGCTTGCTTAGCGCGTTCAGCCAGCACTTGACCGACGATTTTCGCGGCCTCGGTCTTCTTTTTGCCCTCAAGCTGCTTCACAACTTCTTTGTCAATCGTGGAGGCCGACACCAGAGTCCGCCCCGCCACATCGTCAATCACCTGCGCGTAGATGTTTTCCACGCTGCGAAAGACGTTCAAGCGCGGGCGCTGGGGTGTGCCGTCAATACGCCCACGAACGCGGGCATGACGGCGCTCACGACCTGCTGCTTTTTTCTCAGTCTTGGTTGTCATTCTATCTCTCCCAGTACCCGATACTGAGTGCTGAAGGCTGAGTACCAAGCCTCAACACTCAGCACTCAGTACCTTGTACCCACAGTACTACTTGGTCTTGCCGGCTTTACCAGCCTTACGGCGGATGACTTCATCACTGTAACGCACACCCTTGCCCAAGTAAGGCTCCGGCGGACGCAGTTTACGAATGTCGGCGGCCACCTGACCGATGACCTGCTTATCGGAACCATCAATATGAATGACGGTGCCTTTTTCCTCGGTGACGAACGAGATACCGGGGGGCGGGTTAATCACCACTTCGTGTGAATAGCCCAGCTTCAGCACCAAGTCCTTACCCTTCACATCGCCGTTGTAACCCACACCTTCGATCTTCAGTGTGCGACGGAAGCCTGTCGAAACGCCAGTCACCATGTTGGAAACCAGCGCACGAGTCAGTCCGTGCAGCGCACGGTGATCGCGCTGATCGGTGGCACGTTCAACAACGATATCAGAGCCATCTTGCTTGACGGACACATCAGGATGCACCGTCATCTTCAGTTCACCCTTCGGCCCCTTCACGGTCACGTCTTTGCCGT
>CAIVEA010000776.1 GCA_903904765.1 uncultured Chloroflexota bacterium | reverse complement strand
CATCACCCGTTCCACGCCGGCGCGGTTGTACCAGCTGCGGTCAAAGATCACAATTTCGCCAGCAGCGGGCAGGTGCGCCACATAGCGCTGGAAATACCACTGCGTCCGTTCCACATCGGACGGCTTGCCCAGCGCCACCAAGCGCACCCCACGCGGGTTCAGCGGTTCCATGATGCGCTGGATCAGGCCACCTTTACCTGCCGCGTCGCGCCCTTCAAAGATCAACACCACCCGTAGACCGCGCTGCTGCACCCAGTATTGCAGCTTGACCAGTTCAAATTGTAAATGTTCCAGTTCGCTCAAATAAAACTCATCATCCAGTTTCTTGTGATCTTTGGGATGCGAACCATTCACGCTCAGGGCAACATCTTCGCGGGCGGTGCTGTCTTTGGCGTGTTTGTGCTTCTTCTCTTTTTTCGCCTCTTTATCCTTTGCCATGCTGCCTTCACCTCCTGTGCTGTGATATGGAAATTATAACGCCGACAGCGGCAGTACAAAGATAAAGAAACGCATTACAATAAAGGTATGCGATGTTTAGTTGTGCAACCCGGCGCACCGACTGCGCGTATAGCATCACATCATCTCCTGCGCCGATCATCCGACCTGTGACGTGAAAGGATAAACGCATGCGTAGGACATTCTGGATTGTCATCTCCCTTTTGCTCATGGCGCTCATTGTCGGCAGCACTGCTGCACAGGATGCGCCCCCTATCGTGTACTGTCAGGGGCTATCCGAAGCCGATTGCGCCCTACTGACTGATTCGGCTGTTGCCATGCGTTCGGTGCATTCGGCAGCGGCGCAGGTGGAAGCCAACCTCAGCCTCAGCGGAATCCCGAACCTGCCGGGGGAGTTCAGCATCCGCCTCAGCGGGAATGCTGCTTATATCGTTTCCGACCCGCTGCTCTGGAACACGCTGGCTGACCCCGCCGTGATTGAACTGGCCTCCACTGACCCGGCAGCCTATTTCGAGCAACTCGGCTCTCTGCTGAACACTTTCGCCGGAGATGCCTCATTCACCCTGTTCTTCTCGCAGGAACTCCGCAGCCTCGCGCGTGTTTCTTTTTTTGCCGTTGATGCACCGTTTCCTGATAAGGTCGGTTTCAGCGCCCGCATGGTGGACGGTGTGGGGTATGTGAATCTCTCCAAACTGGCGGAACTGGATACCGCCAACGGACTGCCGAAGGGGTGGGTAGGCGTGGATATGGCGGCGGCGCTGGCGCAACTGTCGCAGTTCAGTGGCACGTCATCCGGCGGCGGCCTATCCTCAACCGATCAAGTGGCGCTCGTCCAGCAGTATGCCAGCAGCGAACGGTTGCCGGATACGACGGTGGACGGGCAACCTGCCGCCGTGTACCGCACCACGATAGATATGGGCGGACTGATAAACGACCCCGCTTATCAAGACATGATCGAGCAGGCGATGACCGCGCAGGGGCAGTCGTTGAGCAAGAGCGAGATGCGACAGGCCATGCAGATGATCGAAATGATGATCCAAGGTCTGCAAATGAACGCCACACAGGTCATCGGTCTGGCGGACAAGCGGACGCTGGAAAGTGGTTTCGTCCTGCATTGGCCGATTGATCTGGCGGGCATGATGGAGGCGATGGGCGAGAGCAGCATTCCCGGCGTAACCACTCCGCTGGATATTCGCATCGAAGCGCACATCACCATCAGCCAGTACGATGCTGTCGCGCCCATCCAAGCGCCCGTTGGCGCACAAATGATGCCACTTACGGGATGAAAGCGAGGAGAGAGTATAAAAATACTGTATAAAATGGACGAAACCCCCAAATCTTAGGGAACGTTTCGTCACAATTGTCCTATAATGAGAAGCGTGTCCTTGACACAAGCAAATTCACCTATGGAGAAAAGCTATGCGTAAATGGATAGTCGTTCTGATCGCGGCGCTGGCTCTGTTCAGCATTGGCGGCGCAGCAATGGCGCAGGATGCGTCGCAGGTCTTTTGCGGTTCGCTGGCCGAAGCGGACTGCGCCATCCTTCAGCAAGCCGCTGCCTCTGCGATGCAGATCACATCGGCTACCGGCAAGTTTGAACTGAATGTGAGTGTGGCTGGTCTGTTTGGCCCGCAGCCGGTTGTTCTGTCGGTTCTGGGCGACGGCACTTATGCCATCTTCACCGACCCGGCTGTGCTGGCTGACGTGCAAAACCTCGCCACCCTTGCCAGCGGCAACCCCGCTGATATGGCGAAGTTGTTTGGCTCGCTGCTGAAGGTTTTCAACGGCGACCTGAACCTGACCGTCAACATCCCGCCGGAACTGGCGATGATGGCCGCCATGCAGAGCAGCGGCGACACCCCGCCCCCGCAGATTCCGCCCAGCATCAGCCTCGCGCTGCGTATGGTGGATGGCATCGGCTACATCAATCTGGATAGCATCGCCGCGCTGGACTCGTCGGGTCAGACCCCGAAGGGCTGGATCGGCATGGATCTGATGAAGGCGATTGAAGAAGGCATGAAGCAGGCCGCTTCCTCTGGCATGGACATGAGCAGCGCCGGTGCTGCCACTGATCCGGCGCAGGCCGCCCACATGATGGAAGCGATGGCGCAGTACATGAAGATTGAACGTCTGGCCGACACCACTGTGGACGGTCAGGCCGCCGCCGTGTTCCAGACCACTCTCGATCTGGCTGGCCTGCTGAGCAGCCCTGATCTGATGCAGATGATGCAGTCGCAGGGCAGCAGCGGCAGCAGTGCCGATGTGCAGCAGGCGATGATGGCCGCGCAGATGTTCCTTCAGGGCGTGACCGCTGTGGGTACACAGACCATCACCCTGAATGACAATTTCACCCGTGCTTCGGCTGCCGAAATCAAGATTCCGCTGGATATGGCGGCGTTG
>CAIVEA010000775.1 GCA_903904765.1 uncultured Chloroflexota bacterium | reverse complement strand
TGCGAGGCATCGGCATCCACCCACAGGTAATTATCCCGCGAACTGATTTTCCGGTGAGCAAGGATGTGGCGAATAAGATCGCCTTGTTCTGTGATGTGGATGAGGAAGCCGTCATCCCACTGGAAACTGTAGATCTGTTATACGATGTTCCGCTGGTGCTGGAAGATGCAGGTTTGGGCGATTATCTGGTAGAGCAACTTCAGTTAGATGCATCAAAACCAATGCTGGACGAATGGCGTGCGATGACCCATAGGATGCGGGTTGCCAAAAAGAAGGTCAGAATCGCAGTGGTGGGGAAGTATATAGAGTTACATGATGCGTATATGAGCGTGAAAGAAGCTCTGTTCCATGCGGCTACCTCTCAAGATTCACAACTCGAAATCGAGTGGATTTATTCGGGTGATCTGGAAAAGGGTAAGCGATGGGATGAGATGACCAGTGTAGATGGAATTGTTGTGCCGGGTGGGTTCGGGCATCGTGGGGTTGAGGGTAAGATTCTCGCAGCGCGGTTTGCCCGCGAACGCAAGGTACCCTTTCTCGGTTTATGTTTGGGTATGCAGGCCATGTGTATTGAGTTTGCGCGAAATGTGTGCGACCTCGAAAATGCGAACAGTTCGGAATTTGAAGCAACGGAACATCCGGTGATTGATCTGATGACCGAACAGCGCGGTATTACTGATCTGGGTGGAACGATGCGCCTCGGCATTTACCCGTGCGATCTAGTTCCGGGGTCGGCGGCGGCGAAGGCGTATGGGAATGTGCCTGAAGTGCAGGAACGCCACCGCCATCGGTTTGAGTTCAATAATACCTACCGACCACAGTTCGAGCAGCGCGGAATGGTCTTTAGCGGCCTGAGTCCTGATGGGCAGTTGGTTGAGATTTCCGAAGTGAAAGACCATCCATTCATGGTTGGTAGTCAATTCCATCCCGAATTCCTAAGCCGTCCGAACGCGCCGCATCCCTTGTTTAGTGGCTTTGTGGCGGCGGCATTGAATTACCGCCAAGCGGGACGACCCGGTAGCCATCTGGATAATGTGAATGGCTATGCTTCTGAAGTGCCGGTGAGCGAATCAGAGTTGAGGAAGTCATCGTAATGTCTCTTGCCCGTTATATTGAGTTAATGCCTAAGGTCGAAACCTTCCTACAACTGGAGGGTGCGTTTGCGCGAGAGTCGCTGCTGCACATCGCAGAGCAGAACGACATTCCGTTCACACTCAAGCACTACAAACAATGGGTGGCTCTACTGGAAAAGCCGGATTTCAATCGGTTGGATGATCTGATTCAAACGACGGCTCAGTGGATTCAGACACCGGACGATTTGACTCGGTTGGTGTATGAATTGGGTGTGGCGCTGGCGAAGCAGAATATCCATTATGCGGAAATCGGGGTTAGCCCGGCGCTGTATGTGGAACATGGGTTTACGTTCGAGCAGTTTTTGAATGCGATCAATGATGGTCGCAGTCGTGCAGAACGTGCATGGAAAGTGCAGATGCGCTGGGTGTTGAACATTCGGCGTACACAAGTGCGGTCGGCGGAAGATGTGCTGCGCTGGGTTACGAGTGCAGCCGCGAAGCGTGGCGGTGTAGTGGGGATGGGCGTTGCCGGACGTGAGATTGGCCCCGAAGAGGAGATCATCGAGCGCACGTTCAGAACTGCTCATAAAAAGGGCATCGGACGCGCCCCGCAGATAGAAACCCTCTCCTCGATAGAAGAGGCCAATCAAGTCTTAGAGGCGTTTAGTCCCGATCGCATTCTGGTTGGCACGATGCTGGCTGACGCAGCGGACGCGATGCAGATGCTTTCGGATGCACAAATTCCGGTAAGTGTGTGCGTCCTGCGTGCGGTTCACTTTAACCAGATTGGCGATGTCGCGGCTTTCCCGTTGCGTAAGATGTACGATGATGGACTGGCAGTTTCGCTGTCGTCTGGGCTGGCAAATTTGTACCACACTAGCTTGAACGCGGAATATGTATCCGCAGCCAGGACTCACAGGTTTTCTGCGGGTGAGATCGAAGCGATGGTTTTGAACGGGATACGCGGAACGCTGCTGCCGGATGATGAGAAAGAGACGATGACTGCCGATTTCAAGCGGCAGTTCGAGCAGATTCGCGGCGAACTGGGGATCACAACGGATACCACACTGGCCTGAGCCAGCACCTGATTGCAAACAATATTTGAATGAACAGAGGCCATTCTATCGAAGAATGGCCTCTGTGTTTTGAGGTGCTAAGAATGTGAACTCAGGGGCGTTCGCGCTTGAGCAATTGAAGCATTTGCAGGAGTACCTGACGGACGCTGGACTTCTGGGTGGCGACGCAGGGCATCACGGTTACATCCCCGCTGGCTTTGGTGCCACGCCGGACTTCTGCGAGTTTTGCTGCGCCGGGGAGGTCGGTCTTGTTGGCTACAATCAGGTAAGGGACGCTGACGTAGTTCATAAACTGGTTGACAAGATCAGCCGCATCCGGGAAAGAGGGGGTGTCGGTGCTATCTACCAGCACAATGAACCCCTGCATTTCATTTGAGAGAATCTCCCACATGAAGTC
>CAIVEA010000774.1 GCA_903904765.1 uncultured Chloroflexota bacterium | reverse complement strand
CGTAGACGAACTGCGCGATCTGGCGGCGCAGGTGACGGCGGCGGGCGGCCACTTCTCGCTCTTTGCCGACCCGCAGGCGGCGCTCTGGGGGGAAGGCGGCTATTCCACCCGCAACGATATTGTCATGTCCATCACCAATCGCGGCATCGAAGGCTACGGGCGCAGCTACAACTACTACTTCAGCCTGAACCCGCTGCGCGAACGCTTCACGGCGCTGGTGAACGAGGTGGCGGCACGCACTCCGGCAGGGCTGGCGCTGGATTCCATCGGCGGGATGCTGTTCAGCGACTTCCGCGCCAGTGACCGCCTCAGCCGCGAAGAAACCATCCGCGCTTACCAGTCCTTACTGGCGGCTGTACCGCTGCGGCTGGGGCTGTACCGTCCCAACGACTACCTGTTCGGGGTCACACAGGCCTACTACGACATGCCGCTTTCGGATAACGGCTATGTGTACACCACGCAGGCTGTGCCATTCCTGCCCATCGTGCTGGCCGGCTATATCCCCTACTACAGCAACGCGCTCAACTTTTCCTCGAATCAGCAGGAAGATATGCTGCGGCAGGTGGAATACGGCATTTACCCGTCGTATTTCCTGACGCACGAACCCACCGCCAACATGCTCAACACCCCGTCGTCATGGATTTACACCTCGTCCTATGACCAGTGGGGCGACCCCATCCGCAGCACCTATGCGTGGATGAACGCGCTGTTAGCGCCCGTGCGCGGGCAGACCATCGCGGCGCATGAGCGACTGGCGGCGGGCGTGTTCGCCACCACTTACGCGGGCGGACAGCAGATCATCGTCAACTACACCGATCAGCCCTTCGTGCGCGGCAACGTCACCGTCGCACCACAGGATGCTTTGCTTGTGGAGGATGCACCATGAACGGGCGCAGCAATAACCGCCGCGAAGTCAGCCTCCGCACCCGCGAAGCACTGTACGGCTACGGCTTCATCCTGATCTGGATTGTGGGCTTCGCGCTGTTCATGGCGGTGCCGCTGGTGCAGACGCTGAACTACAGTTTCAATCAGGTCACAGTGACAGCTTCCAGCATCAATCTGGAATTTAGCGAATGGGCGAACTACAGCCGCGCCCTGTTCACCGATCCGAACTTCATCGAACTGCTGATCGGCTACACCATCGAAACGCTGGTTTCAGTGCCGATTGTGCTAATCTTCGCCATGATTATCGCCCTGTTCCTGAATGTCAAATTCCGGCTAAAGGGCGTGTTCCGCGTCATCTTCTTCCTGCCCATCATCATCACCAGCGGCCCGGTCATCAAAGAACTGACCGCACAGGGTGCGGCCTCTGCGCCGGGCATCGCCAACATTCCGGCGGTGGTTGAATTTCTGGCGACGCTGCCGAAAGGCGTGCGCGGTCCCATCGAGTATTTGCTGACCTCGTTCATCCTCATCCTGTGGTTTTCGGGCGTGCAAATCCTCATCTACCTGTCGAGCTTGCAGAAGATTGACCGCAGCATCTATGAGGCAGCGGCCATTGACGGCGCTTCGGCATGGGAGACGTTCTGGAAGATCGTGCTGCCGTCCCTTTCGACGGCGACGGTGGTCAATGCCATCTATACCATCGTCACCCTCTCGCACTTCTCCGAAAACAAGGTCATCCGTTACATCTACGATCAAACCTACGATGTGCATGGCGGCATCGGCTACGCCAGCGCGATGGCCTTCCTGTACTTCGGTCTGATGGTCATCCTGCTGGCGATTGTCTACTTTTTCCTGATGAAATGGGCGAAACGAGAATCGCGGTGAATCACATCCTCCATCACCCCAGAGTGGATTACCTGCGGAGCGTGCTGCTGGGCAACCGGGCGCGGCGCGGGCTGGT
>CAIVEA010000773.1 GCA_903904765.1 uncultured Chloroflexota bacterium | reverse complement strand
TCGTCGAACTCATCATGGCCTTTGAAGAGGAATTCGGCGGCGAAATCACCGACGAAGATGCTCAGAAAATCACGACTGTGGGCGAAGCGATCACCTACATCAACACGAAGATGCTCAGCTAAAACTGGAGCGTTTTAGAAGCGTATTTTGTCGGGGCAGCGCGTGTTATCGGGCTGCCTTTTGTGTTTTCTCTCCCACATCTAACCCACCCATCACGCCCAAGCCAATCATAGCTATGACAAACAGCCAACTGCCTGCGCCCCACGTTGTAGGCAGCGCGAAAGCTTGCAGGTAAGCGTAGGCTTGCTGACACCCAATCCCTTCACATACCACCGTGATCGCAGCGATTAGGCTACTCATGCCGCGCAGGAAGCGGGTGTTGTGCGTTAGCCACCATGCCGGGAGCAGGGCGATAGTGGCGATGATCGCCACAGTCATCTGTTGCCGATAGTTGGGGTCGTCCCGGTAGAGAGTGAAAAATTCTAGCGGCGGCAGTAAGGCTATGGCAATCAGCACGATACCTAATAGACGCAGTTTACGGGGGATAATGTACATCCCTGCGATGAGCCACGCGAGGGCGGCCAGTGGCAACCGCAGAAACAGGGCGGTGAGCAAGAAGGGCTGTGTCGTGCGGACTACAGGATGCAGACTCGTCCATTCGGCAAGGTCATAGCCGCCGAAGGTGAGGCCAGCGCCAACGGAGAATACCCAAGGTAAGGTGTAGCTGATGAGTGCGATCATCAACCCAACCAATTGCAGCAGGGTTTTAGCTTCCCGAGAGTTCGTCAATGAGGGTGCGGATTTGTTCATCTTCCTCGTGCTGACTTTCAAAGAAATTAATCATGAATGGGCTACGCCGCTGGCGGAGTGCAAGTGGGGCGACCACCCGAATATCTTGCGCGGTGGCTGTGTCACGACCATCGGAGGCTGCGTAAGCGCGGGCGGCTTCGAACATGGTGTATTCGGCACGGTGCGAATCGATGTCCAGTCGCTGCACCAGTTCCAGTCCCAGAGTCAGTGCTGAATCCTCCAGTGTGGTATGTTTGAGGATTTGGCGAGCGAGGATAATTTCGTCGCGTGCGGCAGCCGTCGCTTCGTCCCACTGGCGCAGGAATTGGTTGGGATTGCGGCGATAGTCACGAACTCGCTGGTAGACTTCTAGGCGTTCTTCTTTAGCCATTAGGCCGCGCACATTCACGCGCAAGCCGAAGCGGTCAAGAATTTGCGGACGTAACCGCCCTTCTTCGGGGTTCATCGAGCCGATAAGGACGAAACGCGAGCGATATGTGCCGGACATTGCGCCGCGCCGGACGGTGTAGTTCCCCTGTGCTGCGGCATCGAGGATGGCATCTACAATCTCGTCGTCAAGCAGATTAACTTCATCCACATAGAGCAGGTTGTTATCGGCACGGGCGAGGATTCCGCGCTCCAGTTTGACGCGCTGTTGTTGGATGGCGACACGCTCGTTCAGGCCGCCGACCACATCTTCTAGGCGGGCATTCAAGGGGAGTTCAACCAGTTTGACGGGTTCGTAATGCGATATGCTCTGTCCCTGCTGATATTTCTCATAGCAGTCAGGATAGAGTAGCGCCGCCTGCTCGTTTTGCAGGTCTTCTTCTAGCACGCCTTCGTCGCAATCACTGACTTCGATATCGGGCAGAATTCCTGTCAAGCTGCGGACGGCGGTGGTTTTGCCGATTCCTCGTGGGCCGATGAGCAACACGCCGCCGACAGCCGGGTTGACGACAGACAGCATAAGCGCAATCCGCATTTCCATTTGCCCGACGATGGCGAGGAATGGGTAGGGACGGATATCTAGTAACCCGCTGTCGCCCGCTTCCTCCGCGAGGACTGCCCGCGCACCAGATTTGTTCAGCAGTTTGAGTAAGGCTGAGCTTTCTAGGCCGCTAAAGTTCGGTAACAAATCGTTCACTCGGCGGCCTTTCTCTCGCGGCTTTGCTGCTGCTTGCGGAAGTTTTGCCGTTCCTGAGCTTCTATGGCGCGAGCTTCTTCTAACGGCGTTTGATAGTGCAACGGTGGAATGGGTGTTGGATGTCCGCTGGGGTCGAGGGCAACGTAGACCAGATAGGCGCGATTTGTCACACGAGGCGAACCGTGCAGCGGGTTTTCTGCACGCACTTCGACGCGAACTTCCATCGAAGTGCGTCCGGTGTAAGTGAGTTCGGCTTCACACACGACCAAATCGCCAACCGAGATGGGTTCTACGAAGGTCATGGAGTCAATAGCGACTGTGACCACCTGTGTGCGGGCGTGACGCATGGCGGTCAGCGCTCCGGCTTCGTCTGCCATCTTCATGATGATGCCGCCATGCACGTTCCCCTGCGGGTTGGCATCCTGTGGCCCCATGAGGGCGCTCAAGGCAAAACGGGATTCGGCGATTGTCTTGGGTGGTTCTGTCATCCCGCAAACTCCGTTTCAAATTGTTATACAGACTATTGTACTCACAGTTGAGGGTTAGTGCTGAAGGTGTTGGCAGTAGATGTCTAACAACTGGCGGGCTGAGCGTTCCCATGTGAAAGTGGCTGCGCGGGCTATGCCGCGTTCAATGAGTGAGGTGCGGAGGGCGTTGTCCTCGATCAAGCGGAGGAGTGCCGTAACGATGGCCTCCACCGAATAAGGGTTTACCAGAAGGGCGGCATCGCCAGCTACTTCTGGCAAGGACGACACCGACGAGGTGATGACAGGTGTTTGGCATCCCATTGCTTCGAGGACGGGCAGGCCGAATCCTTCGTATAGAGAAGGTAAGGCGCAACAGAGCGCACCACTGTACAGGGTGGGTAAGTCAGACTCGGCGGCGAAGCCAGTGAAATGTACCACTTGTTCGACATGGTGCTTCTGCAAGGCGGCATAAATGGGGTCATCTAGCCAGCCTTTGCCGCCGACGATGACGAGGTGAACATCGTGAGTTGAACGAATGCGGGCGAAGGCCTCGATGAGCCGTCCATAATTCTTGCGCGGCTGGACGGTACCAACCGAGAGGATGTAGGGCGCGTCGCCGAGATGGTAACGTGTACGCACGTCCCGCAGTTTGGCGGCATCCTGCACCGGGCGAAAGTGCGGTGTGAGACCACTCAAAACCACTGTGATTTTTTCGGGCAGGGTGTTGTAGATGGCGATCAGGTCATCTTTGGTGGCGGTTGAATCCGCCAGCACATGATCGGCACGTTGGACGGAACGCGGCACTACAACATCGAGATAACGGCGCAGTCCGGGGCTGGCAGTTTCGGGGACGCGCACGAAAGAAAGGTCGTGTACGGTGAGCAGTGTGCGGGTCGAAGTTAGGGTAGGCGGCAGCACGAAGTCGGTGGCGTGGTACAAGTCCACTTTACCGATGAAGGCCTCTACCGGAATCGGGATGCGGGCGCGATGCCACAGC
>CAIVEA010000772.1 GCA_903904765.1 uncultured Chloroflexota bacterium | reverse complement strand
CTCGAACCCAGCCGCGTGCAAATGATTACTGATGTCAGCCGCGAACGGCGGTTAGATGACTCGCTGCGGTCTTTCTTCGGGCGGCTGGATACACGCTCGGTCGTGCTGGTTCCGGTCAGCGTGCGCGGTCAGTGGCGCGGCCTGCTGATGATCGAGTTCAGCCAACCGCGAGAGTTCAGCGATGGCGAAGGCCGCGCCTTCAGTGCCCTGATGGATCAGGCGGGCGTGGCGATTGACAACCGCCTGCTGTTCGACGCGGCGCAATCCGAAGCACAGCGGGCGCTGGCGCTGGCGGAAGTCGGTCAGTTAGCGACGCGGGTGAGTGGACAATTCGATCAAGCCATCAGTGAAGTATTCGAGCGTGTGGCCGAACCCGCCCAGATTGACCGCTGGGTGCTGGCGCTGGTAGACGAGGAAAACCCGGATGTGCTGCGGGTGATCGCCCGCCGTTCGGCTTCCGGCACGGACGATACCACTGCTCTGGTTTATAACCTGCAAACGGGCGAACATTCGCTGGTGGATGCCGCCCGCCAGAATACGCTGCTGCTGGTCAACGATCCCGTCCGCTATCCGGCCTTCCGATACTGGAACAGCACAGCTATCGCTGAAGTGGGCAAGCACATCACCACGCCAATTCGCGTGGGGGATCATGTGGCCGGGGCGTTACTGGTCGGGCGCAGTCTGGATCGCGCTGATCTGGACGAACGCGATGAACAACTCGTCCGCACCCTGACGGCACAGTTGGCGGTGGCGGTAGATAACCGTCGCCTCTTCCGCGCCGCCGAAGAAGAACGCGCCTACCTGCGCTCGATCCTCGAAACCATGCCGACGGGCGTGGTGGTGCTGGACGCGCAAACCTTCCAACCGGTGCAGGCCAACGCGCAGGCCGAGTGGCTACTCGGCAGGCCAATTGACCTGACCACGCCCTTTGATGTGGCGGCCTATAACCTGATTCGCACGGGTACGGTTGTGCCGTATCCGGCGGAAGACCTCGCCATCTTCCGGGCGGTGCAGGACGAAGTGACCGTTAACGATGACCTGTCGGTGGTGTATGCCGATGGGTCGCAGACCGACCTGCTGCTGAACGCTGCGCCCGTCCGCAACGCACGCGGCGAAATTGATGCGATTGTAGCGGCGTTTCAGGACATCAAAACGCTGCGAACGATGGAAAATACGCTGCAAAATACGCTACGCGATCAAGTGGCGTTGTACGAAACCACGCGCAACCTTGCCACTGCGCCCGATCTCGACTCGGCGCTGGAAGCCACTATTGCGCCGTTGATCGTCCTCGAGCCGATGGAAGCTTATATTGTCCTGCGCGACCCATCCAACGGCGACCTATTGCCGACGCGGGCGATGATAGACCTATCCGGTTTCAACCTGCCGCGCATCTTGTTCGGCGATGATATTGCTGTCTACCCGGACATCGAACAGGCCGAACTGGATGCTGAAACCCGTCAAGTACTGGTGCAAAGTGGCGTGCTGGCGGTCATCACCGTGCCGATGCGTACCCGTGACGCGCTGCTGGGTTGGATTGCGGTGACGTATGACCGTCCTACCCCGGTCACACCGGACAACGCCCGTTTCTTGAGTACGCTGTCGGATAACGCGGCGGTGGCGCTGGACAATCGTAACCTGTTCACCAGCACGCAGATGGCCTTTCAGGAAGCGCAAACACTGTACGAGATCAGCCGTGTGCTGGCGAACGCCACCGAACCGCAGCAGGTGGTTCAGGCGGTGGTGACGCAACTGAATCAGCCGCACATCACGCAGGTGGTGATGGCAGTCCCCGGCAGCCGCAGCGCCGAACTGGACTCGCTGTTGGTCATCTCGCACTGGCAACGAGAGGGGTCAGAAAGCCTCGCTCTCGAAGGGCTGACGCTGACCGCCGAACAATTCCCGGCATGGCGCTTGATCGCCACATCCGATCTGCTCACGTTGGACGATGCCGAAACCGATCAAACGTTGGATGCGCTGGAACAGATGGGCTTGAGCAGCATTAACGCCCGTTCGCTGACGGTGCTGCCGTTGCGTGCAGGTTCGCGGCGCATTGGTGCGCTGTGGCTGTCGTCCGATCAGCCATACAAGCACACCGACCGTGACCGCCGCATTTTCCAGTCGTTCATGGAACAGGCCTCGCTCTCGATAGAAGCCGGACGACTGATTCAGCAAACCGAACGCCGCGCCCGCCAATTGGCGACTTCGGCGCAGGTCAGCCAGATCGCCAGTTCGATCCTCGACCTGAACGAACTGCTGCCGCAAATCGTGGTGATGATCCGCGATGCCTTCGGCTACGACCATGTGCAGGTGTTCCTGATGGATGTCGCCAACGAATACGCGGTGCTACGCGCCAGCACGGGCGAGGCCGGACGGCAACTGCTGGCGAACAATCACCGATTGGCGAAAGGCTCGAAATCGGTCATCGGGACGGTGACGGCCACCGCTGAACCCGCGATTGCGCTGGATACCGCCGATGCGCGGGTGGTTCACCGCCCGAATATGTACCTGCCGCTGACGCGCTCCGAAATGGCGCTGCCCCTCATCCTCAAAGATCAAGTCGTGGGGGCGCTGGATGTGCAGTCCAATACGCCCAACGCCTTCAGCAATGAAGATGTGGACGTGCTGACCACGCTGGCCGCGCAAATCTCGGTGGCGCTGGACAACGCCCGCCTGTTCGAGCAAACGCAGCATCGTGTCCGCGATATGAGCTTCCTGTTTGAAGCGACGCAAGCTGCCGCCGCAACGGATAAATCGCTGGCGGAGGCGCTGCAAGAAGTGGCTGCCCGTGTGCGCGAGTCGCTGGGGGCGCTGGTTGCCGCGCTGTATCTGATCGAAGAATACGAAGATCAAGACGGCGGGAAACACAAGCTGCTGCAAGCCATCGCCCTAGCCGGCTCTGACCAGCCGTTGAGCGAGCTTTCGGAAATTGATCTGGACACGACCGCCAACGTCCTCAGCCGTGTGGTGCGCGACCAGCAACCGCGCCGGATTGACCTGATAACCGAGCGCGGCTACATGCCGATTCACCCGGAAGCCACCGTTACCGCTGCCACACCCCTCACCAGCGGCGCGCAGGCAGTGGGCGTGGTGGTGGTGGAGGACAACCGCATCGGCGCGTTCAATGACGACACAATGCGCTTGCTGCAAACGCTCACCAACAGCTTGTCGGCTATCATCCAGAGCGCCCACCTGCTGGAACAGGTGCAGGAACAAAACCTTCAGTTGCGCGAACTGGATCGGCTCAAAAGCGATTTCCTCGCCAACATGAGCCACGAACTGCGTACCCCGCTGAACTCGATCATCGGCTTCAGCCGCATCATCCTGAAGGGCGTGGATGGCCCCCTGACCGAGATGCAGGAACAGGATTTGAGTACCATCCACACCAGCGGCACGCATCTGCTGGGTCTGATTAACGACATCCTCGATCAGGCAAAGGTCAGTTCCGGCAAGATGACCATCCACAGCGACTATTTCGACATCAAGCCCGTGTTGGAGGGCGTGCGCTCCATCGGCATCGGCCTTGTGAAAGACAAATCGGTGGAGATGAAACTGGAGATGGCATCCGGTTTGCCTCCATGCTACGGTGACGAAATGCGTGTGCGACAGGTGCTGCTCAACCTTGTCTCCAACGCCGCCAAGTTCACGCAGCAAGGCAGCGTGACCATCCGCGCTTACACCGAAACGCACGCCCGCAGCGGCGAGACGATGGTGCGCGTGGATGTGCAGGATACGGGCATTGGCATCGCGGAGAAAGACATCCCAATGCTGTTTGAAGCCTTCCGGCAGGTGGACTCGTCGCTGACGCGCACTGTCGGCGGCACTGGCCTCGGTTTGCCCATCGCCAAATCGCTGATCGAGATGCAGGGCGGGCAAATGCTGGTGCATTCGGTGGTAAATGCCGGTTCGACCTTCAGTGTGACTATCCCGCTGAAGCCGCCCGCCCCGCCGGAAAGCGAAGACGAGCCGCCGCTGACCGCCGAAGACCCGCGTCAGACGATGGAAATCCGCAAACCTGTCACCGGGCCGCTGACCATGCCCACTTTCGACCCGCCGCCCAAGCCGCCGACCATCACCCACGCGCCCGAAGTGCCGAAGGCGCGGACGCTGAGTATGCCCGTCGCCACGCCCATCACGGTGCGGCGGCAAATCCTGCTCATCGAGGACGAGCCGGAGCGCGTGGACATCGTGCGGCGGGCGCTCCAGCGTGAAGGCTTTGACATCTTCTCGGCCTCAATTTCGCTGGAAGCGGAAGCGATGGCGAGTGGTTTGCGCCCCACGCTCATCATCATGAGCGCGGAGTTCAGCAACGGCACCGGATGGGATATGCTGGGGCGGTTGCACCAGCGCGAGGATACCCGCGATATTCCGGTGATCGTGATCGGTCTGATGGATGAGTCGCAGCGGGCGGCGGCGGCAGGCGCGTTCGCCTTCTTGCAGCGCCCTTTCCTGCCAGAACAGATTCAAGACCTTGTGCGCCGCGCCGAAGCTGACTCGCGCACCGAACGCATCCTGATTATTGACGACCAGCCGGAAAGCACGCGCCTGATTCAGTCCATGCTCGATCAAGCCGGGCAGTTCCGCATATTTGCCGCCAACAGTGGCCTCGAAGGGGTGTCGCTGGTGGCACGCCGCCGTCCCGATCTGGTCATCCTCGATCTGCGAATGCCGGATATGGACGGGTTCGCCGTGCTGGGCGAACTGCGCTCCAACCCGGAAACAGCACGGATTCCAGTGATCGTGGTCACGGCGGACACGCTGAACGAGGAAGAACAACAGCGGCTGGCGAAACTGCAAGTGATCTACAAAAACGATTTGCAGCAGGGGCAGCATGAGCGTTTCTTCGCCACATTAAAGCAACATCTCAACACGGCTGGCAATGAGTGACGCAGGGGTTTCGTAGGAACGTGCAACGGCATATCCGCCGGAAGCAACAGGGGCAGGTGGCCGCCCCGTTGGGTGTCCCTACGAAATGTGATGCCGGTTTGAGAACCAATACAAATGGATTGTAATCGTCCTGATGGACGAAATGTTATACTGTGAATTACCGAATCGCTGCTGGAGTGGGTCATGCCGAATCCCGCGCAACGTATTGCGCCGCAAATTGAACTGGAATGTATTAACTGTCATACCCGTCTGCCGTTAGACCGTACCCTTGCGGGCTGCCCACAATGCGGCGAAGTCATCCTCGAAGCGCGTTACGATCTGGGGCGCATTCATGTGGGCGACTGGCTGGAGGTCATCCGGCGGCGGCGGCCTACCCTGTGGCGTTACCGCGAAGTGCTGCCCGTCACCGATTCGGCCAATATCATCAGCATGGGCGAAGGCGGCACACCCCTCATCAAATCCAACGCCCTCGCCGCCAGCCTCGGCTTAAAACATCTGTACATCAAGGATGAACGGCAGGGGCCAACCGCCAGCTTCAAAGACCGTCAGGCGACGGTGGCGATCTCCGCGCTGCGCGAGATGGGCGTGGATGAACTGGTGGTCGCCAGCACGGGGAATGTGGCGATTGCCTATGCCGCCTATTGCGCCCGTGCCGGAATCAAGCTGTGGGCGTTCTTCCCCAGCCTGACACCCGCCGAGAAAATGCGCGAGGCGGCGCTGTACGGCGCGGAAATCATTAAAATCACCGGCACGTATGACCAGACCAAAGAGTTAGCGGCACGGTTCGCCCGCAGCAAAGGGCTGTTCCTCGACAGGGGCATCAAAAGCGTGGCAGCTATCGAAGCCATGAAAACGATGGCCTACGAAATCGCGGAGCAGTTGGGGCATGAGTTAGAAGACGGTCAACGCTGGCGTGCGCCGGACTGGTTCTTGCAGGCCGTCAGCGGCGGCATGGGGCCGATTGGCGTGGGCAAGGGCTTTCAGGAGATGAAACGCTTCGGGCTGGTGAGCAAGCTGCCAGCCATCGGCGCGATACAGGCGGCGGGCTGTGCGCCAATGGTGGAGGCGTTCCAGCGCGGGCAGCGCATCGCCACGCCCATCGAGAACCCGTCTACGCTCATCACCACGCTGGCGACAGGCAATCCGGGGCGGGCGTATGAACTGCTGGTGGATTATGTGCGCCAGAACGGGGGGCATTTCACCTCCGCGACGGATGAGGAAGCCTTCAAAACCAGCCTCCTGCTGGCTCGTACCGAGGGCATCTCGGTAGAACCCGCGACGGCCATCACCTTCGCCGGACTGATTCGCATGGTGCGCGAAGGGGTCATCAAGCCGGATGAGGTAGTGGTCATCAACTGTTCCGGTCATACCGTGAGCGTGGAGAGCCAAATTCTGGGCGACCACTGGCAGCAAACCGTCGAACTGCCCGCACAGCCAGATTACGCTCAACCCGTGACCGAAGAAGGGCTGCTCTCGGCGCTGGAACAGATGGACTCACAGGTGCAGCGCATCGTCGTAGTGGAAGACAACCCGGACGCGGCGCGGCTGATTCAGCGCATTTTGCAGGCGCGGGGCAGCTATGAGGTGCATCTGGCGCACAACGGCGCGGCGGGGCTGGCGATCATCCGCGACACGCATCCCGATCTGGTGATTAGCGACCTGATGATGCCTGATATAGACGGTTTCAAAATGATTGACCTGCTCAAAGCCGACCCGCAAACAGCCGCCATCCCGATTGTGGTCGTGACTGCCAAAGACCTGACCGTGAAGGAAAAAGCGCGACTCGGCGGGCAGATTCAAATGCTGCTGCAAAAAGGCTCGTTCATTGACGACGATTTTGTGGAGGGGCTGGTTCACAAGCTGCATTCGTAAGGCTTCTGAACCAGCCGCGCACACCTCACCCGCCGTCCGCGTGTTGGTCATGCTCGATCACCGCATCCGGGTCATCCGGTGATAGATCGCAGCGGCGGTGCAACCATTCCCCGCTACGGATGGCCGCCACTGCTTGCATCACCTGTACCGGAGACGAGTTGAACACCTCGCGGTAGCCCGTCGCCAGCGCATAATCACCCGTTTGTCCATCCGGGTTATACACCGCCACCCAGTAGCGTCCGGCTGTTGTCACCGTCAAATCCGTTCGCAAGGACTCGTAGAAGGTTGTGCCGCCGATGGGTTCAACAAAGGTCGGGCGTTCGCCTTCCGGTTCGGGCGTGGCTTCGGGTCGTGCCGCAGCCGAGGTGTAAATGGGGACAAGTCCCTCCGGCACATCGAAAGGCAGCGCCACTTCAATCGGGGTCACACCGTCCGCTGCTGGCGCGAAAATCACCATCTGCGGGTAGAAGTCGGCGTAATGCTCTCCGCATACCGGGGTCAATAGTTCGGCACGCAACAGCATGTCGGCTTCGGGGAAATCCAGCGTGAACACATCCACATCAGCCTCGTCCAGATAGCCGTACAGCGCATACGAAACCGTCGCATCGGCGGTCTGATAAGGCGCATCGAATCCGCCCCAATCCTCCTCCTCGATAGACGGATCATGCGCCGCCACCGGAAACGCCAGCAGCAGCGCCAGCGCCAGTATGATCCCGCCCGAAACCCGTATCGCGCGCATTTTTGCCCCCTTGTGCTTGATCTCTACTGCCTTATAGTCTGTGAGTCTAAAACGGCTATCTGAGTAAGGGGTGAGCAATAGCACAAATGGCGCATGAAAGGGTGATGGTTGTCACTCCCCGCGCAGCCCTAAACGGGCATAAGGTGAAGATAGAGGCAGAGTAGAGAGGGGAACATCATGCAGAAGATTGAATACTTCGCCCTGCTCGTCTTGATCTCGCTGGTCTCGGTGATCTTCATCAGCAATCTCGCCAACAATCCGGCGCTGCTCGATTGGTCGCTGCCCATCGGGGCGGCCATCATCGCCGCGCTGTGGCTGTATGGCGGTCATCGCCCGCATCACCAACACTAGCGTGGGTATTTACCCTCATCCCCTGCCCCTTCTACCTCATGGCGAAGGGGTGCAAGAGAGCGTTATGCAACGCTTAAATCCCACTACCTGAGGGATAGGGATAAAGGGCTTACAAGGGTAGGTTTTTTGCGGGATAACCCTCATCCCCATCCCTTCTCCCTCAGGGCGAAGGGTGTAATACCATCTTACTTCCCCTCTCCAAAGCGGTACTCCGCGTGTTGGAGAGGGTGATT
>CAIVEA010000771.1 GCA_903904765.1 uncultured Chloroflexota bacterium | reverse complement strand
CTCCGATCAGCACCGTCAGCCACAGTTCAGAACGCTTCCTGCGCGAAGCCCGCATCGTGGCACGGTTGAATCATCCCCATATCGTCACCGTTTACGATGCTGGCCTAGAGCAGGGCTGGCACTATCTGGTGATGGAGTATCTTCAGGGTGAAAACCTGAGCGAGATGGCGAAGCAGCGCGGCAAAATCTTCCCGATGGGAGAAGCGGTGAACATCATTCGCCGCCTGCTGGAAGCACTGGAGTACGCGCACAGTCAGGGCGTGATTCACCGCGACATCAAGCCGCAGAATGTGATGATCCTGCCCGATCATCAGGTCAAACTGACGGATTTTGGCCTCGCGCTGTCGCCGGAACAACAGCACCTGACCACCGAAGGCGAGATTGCCGGCACGCTGTTGTATATGGCTCCCGAAATGTTCACCGGAGGAGCGATCAGCCCGCGCACCGATCTGTACGCGGTGGGCGTGGTTTTTTACGAACTCCTGACGGGTGCGCCGCCCTTCGCCACACAATCCACGTCGCACCTCATCTCGCAAATCCTGACCGAAGTCCCCGACCTACCCGATCGAGTAGAACTGCCGGAACACATCAGCGAGACGGTGCTGCGCCTGCTGGAAAAGAACCCCGATAACCGCTATGACTCGGCGGCGGATGTGCTGCGGGCGCTGACCGAAACCGATAACGAACCGCTGCCCGTGACCGCACCATTCCCGCCGGAAGCTGCCACAACAGCACCGGACAATGGCGCATTTGAACTGCTGGAGATGGAGCGCATCCGGCTGGCGGGGCGCATCGAAAGCTCGCTGGTTGAGTCGCTCAATCTGCTGCTGGCGCAGGCCGAAACCTACCAGCAAACGATGGGCGGCAATATGCAGGCTAAAATGGTCGCTTCGGTGCTGACCTCGTTAGGGCGACAGGCGTTACAACAGGCGCGTGATCTGACCAGCGCCCTGCACCCGACCACACTGGAAACGCTGGGGCTAGAACCGGCGCTGGAAGAACTGGCGGGGCAACTCATCCGCGTGTGGAACGCGGATGTGACGCTGGAAGTGCAGCGGTTGCCCGAACGGTTGCCCGTGCCGATTGAGATCATGCTGTTCCGCAGCGCACAGGCCGCGCTGGAACGCGCCGTCAACCACGCCCACGCCGCACGGCTGACTCTGCGCCTGAGCCAGACCGACACCCTGACGACGCTGGTCATCCTTGATGATGGGGCGCTGCTGACCGGACTGGAGGCGCTGCTGGCTGCCCGCCTGTGGATTCAATCACTGGGCGGTCAATTGGATATCCAGCCGAACGCCGAGGCCGGCTTGCGGGTGGAAATCAGCCTTGCGCGGCAGACGGCAGTTGACCTGACTCCGCGTGAAGGCGAAGTGCTGCGGATGCTGGCGCAGGGTTTGGCGAACAAGCAGATCGCCGCCCAGTTAGGCATCAGCCCGCGCACGGTGGGCTTCCATGTGGATAACCTGTACGCCAAGCTGGGCATCAATACCCGCGCCGAAGCCGCCGTGATCGCGCTGCGAATGGGACTCGTCCCGCCGCAAGATGTCCCCCGTTAAATAGACAGGGTGCGCCCTGTGCGTTTATCCGTTCTCTCGGCAGGTTCAGGAAGCGTATCATCAAAGCATCAGCCAATGAAGGAGGACAGCATGAACAGCAAGTCACAGTCTGCACAGCCCGGTCTATTCTTCCCGGCGCTGACCGCCCTCATTAACGACCCGCAGGTGATGGAAATCATGGTGGATGGCAGCGCCCGCGTGTATGTGGATCACCGTTCGGATCGCAAACTGCGCGATGTGACCTCGCCGTATAGCAGCGACGAACATCTGATGGACGAAATCCAGACCTTCGCGGCCTACATGGGGCAGCAAATGAGCGCCGATAACCCGATTATGGATGGTCGGCTGCCGGACGGTTCGCGGGTGAATATCGTGCTGCCGCCCATTTCGCCCATCGGCCCGACAGTGACAATTGCCAAATTTTCGGTGTTTGATTTGACGGCGGAGGACTTGCTGCGCTATCAGGCGTGGGACGAGACGATCATGAACTTCCTAAAAGCCTGCGTACAGGGACGACTGAATATAATCGTGGCGGGCGGCACGAATTCCGGCAAGACCACCGTCCTGAACGTCCTCGCCGCCATGACCGACCCGGACGAGCGCGTGATTAATGTGGGCGGCGAAGCCCGTTTGACGCAGCGCCGCGCCTTGTTACTGGAACCGCGCCAATCCAACCGCAGCGAGGACGAGGTGACGCTGGCGACGCTGGTGCAGACCGCTACCCGCATGCGCCCGGATCGCATCATCCTGACGGAGATGCACGGGGCAGAGGCGCTGCCGTACATCGAGGCGCTCAACATGGGTTATGATGGCACGCTGGCAACCATGACCGCCGAAAGCCCGCGTGATGCGCTCTCCCGCATCGAGATCATGATGAGCATGGGCAACCCGTCCTTGCCGCTGCTGGCCGTGCGGCAGAAGATCGCCACCGGCGTGCAGTTAATCGTCAGCCAGCAGATCATGAAGGGCGGCGTGCGGCGCATTCAGAAAGTGACTGAAATCGTCGGCTTGCAGGGCGACACCATCCAGACGCAAGATATTTTCACCTTCCAACTGACGGGCTATGACGAAAAAGGGGCGCAAGGGTACTTCACCCCCACCGGAACAATCCCGCGCTGCCTCGAAAAAATCCGCGACGCGGGCATTGATCTGCCGTTGAGCCTATTCACGCCGCGCACGTAACACCCCACCCGCAATCACCTTCGGAAGGGGGGACACCGTTGGCGCGGTGTCTCCTTTTGTTTGGGGGGTGGTAGGGTGCTGTCAATGGACTGAATACCCCCGCCGTTCGCGCTATACTGGAGCGTGTATTGGTTTTATACCCCTATGGAGACTGTAACGATGACTCTGGTTTATATGGCTGGCCCGTTGTTCAATGTGCATGAACGCGCCTATATGGAGCAAATCACCGCACTGGTGGAAGCTGCCGGATACAAAACCTTCCTGCCGCACCGTGACGCGGGCGTGCTGACCGATTTCCGCGAGGAGATGCGGACGCATATCTTCCGCACCGATATGGTATCACTCACCACCTGTCAGGCCTGCGTGGCGATGCTGAACGGCACTGACCACGACTCTGGCACTTGTGCTGAAATTGGCTACCTGAACGCCAAAGGTATTCCGGTCATCGGCGTGCGGAACGATATTCGCTGGCTGAACAACTTCATCTGGGGCATGTGCGACGAAGGCCGCCGGTTGGTACGCACGCCGGAAGAAGCCGTCGAAATCCTCGTCAAACTGGTCGCGCCTTAATGAGCGCCGTCCCCTGCCAGTACATTCATCACGCCACCGAGAATATCCACGAGTTCGTGTTTTACGAACCCGGTTCGGCAGCGGTAGATGTGTACCTGAATACGTTGCGCGGTCTGTTTACGACGTGGCTGGCACAACCGGATCGCCCGCTGCTGCGGATTCTGTACGATGTCACCCGTTCGGGAATGTTTGATATGGATTACGCGATTGAGCATTTCGGGCGGCTGAAGGCGGAATTTGCCGAATCGCCCACGCCACGCCTTGCGTATCTGTTCGCCGATACCGCCGCCGCGCCGGATTTCATCGCCAAAGGCTCTGACCCGACGGTGGGACGGCGGGTGTTCGCGGCGGGACAGCGGGCAGAAGCCGTGCGCTGGTTGAGCGCCCCGTAAAAAACGGAGTCCCCTATCCCGCGCCCCCTTATCTGCATACATAGAGACAGGGGAGAAAAACACCTCCTTGAACCCTCTTTTCCCCTCAATCCGCTGTATGGGAATAAGGGCGGAACCTCTGTCTGGCTGAACGGAATGCAAAAGGGACGACCTGCCGGGGTCGTCCCTTTTTATGACTCTGCGAATGGTGAAAGTACGTCAGCGGCGGCGGATTCCGGTGACGATGAACAGCACCAGCACCGCCCCTACGAATGACACAATAATGTCAATATAGCGCAAGGTGATGCCGTCCTCCAGCGCGGGCGAAACGGGCCAGCGCAGCACGCCGAACAGCAGACCCCCCAGCAGCGCCCCCACCAGCCCCACAAAGATGCTACCTGTGACGTTCATCCCGCGCCCACGCACCAGTAGACTCGCCGAGAAACCCGCCAGCAAGCCGATAATCAGCCATGTGACGACCTGCTGCGGAACAAAGGTGACGGTGACGGCATCGTTCATCAGATTACCCTCGTAATAATTTACGTCCGCCTTCGGTCAACGAGGCTGCGATCAGCGCCTTAGCCATGTCCGGCAGCAGGAACGGAGCAGCACCCGCCGCCCATGCCGCGCCCAAATCCATGTTGGCACGCGCCATCAGCACCGCGAGACCACAAACGTACATAATGGCGATCCCCACGAGGCCGGCCATCCACCGCTGCCAACCACGAGTCGCGCCATGTTCCACGAGGAAGCCCGCTGCGCCCGCCGCCAGCACGAAGCCGACCAGATAGCCCGCCGTCGGGCCGAGCAGCGCCGCCGTCCCCAGCCCACGCGCATCGAAGGGCAGGCCGAGCGCGATCAGGCCGAGATAGGCCAGCTGGCTGAAGAAGCCATCGCGCCCACCGAGGATCATGCCGCTGAGCAAAACCGCCAACGGTTGCAGGGTGAACGGAATCACGCCAATGTCAATCGTCACCCGCGACGAGAGAATGGTAAGCAGCGTGCAGATAGCGATGGCGGTCAGCCGTGCAGACAGGCTGAAGTCGCGGGTACGGGGAAGTGTACGCAGCATCAGTCAAACTCCTTCATCTTCAGGGTGCAGTCGGATGCGGTTTTAGCTGGCGTTGCCCGGTAGCGGTTCCACCGAGATTTCGCTCAATTCAAATTCCGAACGTAGCTTGCCTTTGTTATTGGCATCCTGATGGGTTTCCACCAGCGTGACGCGGGTGCCGAGCGTGGGTAGGTCGTAGCGCGTCATCCAGCGCCCAACACCCTGTGCGTTGCGGAAGAAAACCAGCCGGTTTTTTTGATCGAGGCTACGCAGTTTGGCCTTCGCCTTGTTGAAATTCATCCCACTCAGTTCGTCCAAAAGCTTCTGGCGCTGTTCAGCGTTCAATTGAGGCATAGCCGCATGCTCCTGATGTCATGTCGAACAAACGCGCCCATTGTATAATATCCGGCGCATCCTAGCCAAAGGGAATCTCGTGGCGGACGCTTATTCGATCAAAAAGTTAAACACCTATCTCACCGAATGGTTCGATTCAAACGAACTGCTGCAAGACATTTGGGTGGAGGGCGAGGTTTCCAATATGAAACGCGCCGCCTCCGGCCACTGGTACTTCACACTCAAAGAGGGCGAGGACGCGCAACTCAAGAGCGTGATGTGGCGGACGTATACCGAGCGCCAGAGCTTCCGCCCCGGAGATGGCGATAAGGTGCTGGTGCATGGGCGTGTGGGGCTGTACGGCGCACAGGGCGTATACCAGCTTTATGCCGACAGTGTGCAGCAGGCCGGCGTGGGCGATCTATACGCCGAGTTTGAGCGCCTGAAAGCACAACTGGCGGCAGAGGGACTGTTCGATGCCGAACGCAAGCGCCCGATCCCGGCCTTCCCGCACCGCATCGGCGTGGTTACATCGGCGCAAGCCGCCGCCTTTCAGGACATCCAGAACGTGCTGCGCCGCCGTTTCCCGCTGGCGGAAGTGCTGCTCAGCCCCACGCCCGTGCAGGGGGCAGACGCGCCGCCCAAGATCGTGAAGGCGCTAGAACGGCTGAACCAGCACGGCGGCTGTGATGTCATCCTCGTGATACGCGGCGGCGGTAGCATCGAGGATTTGTGGGCATTCAATGATGAGGGTGTGGCCCGCGCTATCGCTGCCAGTCGCACGCCCGTCATCTGCGGTGTGGGGCACGAAACCGATACCACGATTGCCGATTATGCCGCCGATCTGCGTGCCCCAACGCCCTCGGCGGCGGCGGAACTCGCCACGCCGGATCGCGCCGAATTACGCGCTGCCGTGCGCGATTTGAACGATGCGCTGTTCACGCATATAGACGACACCCTCAGCAGCGCCACCGCCGATTTGAACAGTGCGAGGCGCACGCTGGGGCATCTTTCGCCCGCAGTACGGATTCGCAGTTTGCGGCAGCAGGTGGATGACCGTACCTTGCGCCTGAACACAGGGCAGGCCGGACGGTTGGCGCTGCTACGCGAACGCCTATCAGGGCGGCGGGCAGCCCTCCGTAGCGCCGACCCCCGCGCCATCCTGCGGCGCGGCTATGCCATCGTCAGCCGCAGCGAGGACGGCGCACAGATCGAAAGCAGTCAGGGCGTGAAGCCCGGAACCGGAATCAGCATCCAGTTCCATGATGGGGAACTGAAAGCGCGTGTAGAAGATAAGGACAGCCATGAACGCTATAAACGAACTCTCTTTTGAGGCGGCTTATGCCGAGCTAGAAGAATTGATTGCCAAACTGGAATCCGGTGCGCTGCCGCTGGCGGAGTCGGTGGAGGTGTTCGAGCGTGGGCGCGTGCTGGCGGAACGCTGCCAGACGTTGCTGGATGAGGCCGAGTTGCGCGTGAACCAACTGACGGATGACGGGCGCGTACAGCCGTTATAGGCTGCCGCATCCCTTCGCACACAACTTCATTACATTCATCATGGCGACTCCGTTGTGCTGCTTTTTGATTCAGTGTGCATTCGGAAATAAGGGCGAATACGGTGAGAGATTCATTGCTTGTTCCAACTCGCTCAACTGTTCGTTTGTCAGTGTGTAATCGAGCCGTTTGCCCATTCCCTTATTTGATCTCGCTGTTCAACGACATTCGATCTCTGGCTTAGACAAGGAAAAAACAGTATGGCTAAACAAGCATCCGAACAAGGTCTGAATCATTTTCAGGACATCCGCTTTGGGATGTTCATCCATTGGGGACTGTACTCGATTATCGGCAAACAGGAATGGGTGATGCACACGGATCGCATCCCTGTCCCGGAATATGAAAAGCTCGTCCCGCAGTTCAACCCGGTCAAGTTTAACGCTGCCGAATGGGTGAGCATCGCTGCCGATGCTGGTCAGAAGTACATGGTGATTACCAGCCGCCACCACGACGGCTTCTCCATGTACAACACGGCACTGAACGACTACAAGGTAACGAACACACCTTTCAAACGTGACCCGATTCAGGAATTGGCGGATGCCATCGCCAAGCGCAACGATATCCAGCTTGGATTCTACAGCTCGCTGCTGGACTGGCACCATCCCGCCTATCGTTTCCGCAAGGAAAGCGGGCTGGCGTGGTCGGATTACATCGGCTTCCTGCACGGGCAAGTGCGCGAGTTGTGTACGAATTTCGGTGAAATCACCTGTATGTGGTTCGATGGTGATTGGCCGCATTATCCGTTCTCGGAAAAGGATGCCTATTTCCTGCCCGGTGGCTCCTTCGAGTACGACAAATTGTATGACATGATTCACATGCTCCAGCCGAATGCCGTCGTGATAAACAACCGTCACGAAGACCCGCTTCCGGGCGAGGACATACAGGGCTTTGAACAAGACCTGCCCGGCGGGAATACGGCAGGCTTCAATACGACCACTATTTCGCCCCTCCCCCTCGAAGTGTGCATGACCATCAACGACCACTGGGGATACTGCGCCACCGATGCCAACACTAAATCCACACGTCATCTCGTGTATTTGCTGGTGCGTAGTGCCAGCGTGGGCGCGAACTACTTGCTCAATGTCGGCCCGACGGCGCTCGGCGAGATCGTCCCTGAACATGCGGCACGCTTGCGTGGTGTCGGTGGCTGGCTGAAGAACAACAGTGAGTCGGTCTATGGAACCCGCGCTGGCGTGATTCCGCCAACCGCACAGACCGTTAGCACGCGCAAGGGCGATACCCATTACCTACATGTGCTGGATTACACCAGCGATTGCGTAACGGTGAAGGGTGTGCCGGAGAATCTTCAGCAGGCGCGGCTGTTGCGCGATGGAAATACCATTAGCCTAGAACGACGTGATGATGCCGTGATCTTGACCATCCCCGCAGATCAGCGCGATCCATTCGACACAGTGGTTGTGCTGACTCCGTAAGGATGAGAAATCTCATCGTCCAAGTGGATTCCGCTTGGACGATGGGTGATCTGGCTTATGACACACTCTCCCGCAGCGTTGTAGCGTGTCATGCTTGACAGCCTTTCGTCCTGCATGGTATCGTGAGGGTGTCTCCGCGAGTGCTGCGCGTTGCACCGCTCCCGGAACCCCCATCCAAACGAGTGAAAGAGTTCCCATGCGCGACTACACCGTTCTGTCATAACCGTATCCTGCGGATGACTGGCCGGTTTGCTGCGCTCTGGATTCACGACTCGAACCCGATGATTGTCTATTGAGCGCCGCCGCAGGTTCATCTGCCGGGCGGCGCTTTTGATTCATTCGGGCTGCGCGAAAGGGGAACTGTATGCTTATCACCATTCATCAACTGACAAAAATCTACGGTCTGAACACCATACTTAATGGCGTGTCTCTCGTGGTCAACCCCGGCGAACGGGTGGGACTGGTAGGCGCGAACGGTGTGGGCAAATCCACGCTGCTCAAGATCGCGGCGGGCGAAGTGCTGCCGGATGCGGGCAACGTGCGCTTGGGCGGCGGGGCGCGCCTCGGCTATCTGCCGCAGGTCATCACCGGCTACGACGCGCACACGCTAGACGACCTGATCGCGGACGCGCTGCGCGACCTGCACACGCTGGAGGCGCGGCTGCGGGAACTGGAAAGCCACCTGAGCGCCCTGTCCGGCGCGGCGCTGGATGCCGCCATGAGCGAGTATGGCGACAGTCTGGATGCTTTTGAACGGGCGGGCGGCTATGAAATCGAAACGCGCCTCGCGCAAATCTGGGGCGGGCTGGCGATTGACCATCTCCCGCGTGATCGGCGCTTCGGCACGCTCTCCGGCGGCGAGAAAGCCCGCGTGGGGCTGGCGCGGTTACTACTGGGCGTGCCGGATGTGCTGCTGCTGGACGAGCCGACCAACCATCTGGATGGCCTGAGCCTGACGTGGTTGGAAGGCTATCTCTCGGCCTATCGCGGCGGGATGCTGATTGTCTCGCATGACCGCGAGTTCCTGAACCGCACCGTGACCAGCATCGTGGAGATTGACGAACACACGCGCAAAGGCAAACGCTACAGCGGGAACTATGACACCTACGCCGCCGCCAAAGCCAGCGAACGCCGCCAGTGGGAGGCCACCTATGCCACCCAGCAGGAGGAAATCGCGGCGCTGCGGCTGACCGTCGGGCAGACAGCGCGGCAGAACATCAACTACCGCCCCCAAACGGACAGCGATAAGTTCATCCGCAACTTCAAGATCGCACAGCATGACCACACCGTTTCCAAGCGGGTGCATGCTGCCGAGGAAAAGCTGGCGCGGTTGGAGGCCGAGGCGCTTCCGCAGCCGCCCGTGCCGCTGCGCTTCGACCCGCGCTTCGACCCGACGGCGCTGCGCGGCAAACTGCCGCTGGTGGTGTCCGGCGTGAGCAAGCGGTTCGGCGGGCGGGCGGTGCTGGACGATGTGCATTTCACGGTGGGGACGCGGGCGCGAATCCTGCTGGCGGGGGCAAACGGCGCAGGCAAGTCCACACTGGTCAAAATCCTCGCAGGGATGGAAGCGCCCGATAGCGGCGAGGTGTACCGTAATCCGGCGGTGCGCTTCGGCTATCTCGATCAGGAACGCGGGGTGCTGAATCCGGCGCACACGCTGCTGGAAGCCTTCCGCGACGGGCTGGAACTGGAGCAGCAGGCGCTGGTGACGGTACTGATTCGCTCCGGCCTGTTCCGCTATGCCGATATGGAAACGCCCGTCAGCGGGATGAGCAGCGGACAGCGGCGCAAATTGCAAATCGCCCGCTTGATCTTCGGGCGTGCCAACCTGCTGCTGCTGGATGAGCCGACCAACGATGTCAGCTTCGATGTGCTGGAAGGGCTGGAATCGGCGCTACACGAGTTCCCCGGCGCGGTGATCGCTGCCTCGCATGATCGGCGCTTCATGCAGAACTTCGGCGGCGAAATTTGGCTGCTGGACGGCGGGCGCATCACGGTTTACAGCGGGTGGACGGACTATGTGGAGCGCGATACATTGCGCCGCAGCGCATCGTGAAAGGGCGTGGGGGGACTTACAAAGGTAGGTTTTTGCGGGACAACCCTCAACCTAAAACCTCACCCCCCAGCCCCCTCAGCCGTAGTAACAGGCGAGGGGGAGCAAGCAGCAGACTCTTTCACCCCTCTCCAAAGCGGTACTCCGCGTCTTGGAGAGGGTGATG
>CAIVEA010000770.1 GCA_903904765.1 uncultured Chloroflexota bacterium | reverse complement strand
TCTTGTGTGGACAAATCCGCCACCAGCACATCCACCTGCGGATTGCCGCTGGCCTGCCGGATTTCTTCGGCGGCGATCTGTCCACTGGCGAGATTACGTCCGGTGATGATGACCGTCGCGCCCAGCCGGGCGAGCGCCAGCGCGGTCTGTTTGCCAATCCCACCCGTTCCGCCCGTAATCAGGATGGTTTGCTTCTGCAACAGGGTTTCAGTCATGGCACAGCCTCCGGCATATCTATCGGTAGACCAAATCAATACAGGGTGGGCATTGTATCCGACAATCGGGGAAATGGCATAACGCCCTGTGAACCCTCATCTCCATCCCTTCTCCCGCATGGCGAAGGGTGTAAGACGAAAGCGGAGATTTGTAGGGACACAGTGCGAATCCGCCTGTTCCGCATCTTTCTCCCCTCTCCTAACTGTACTCAGCGGTTGGGAGAGGGGCAGAGGGGTGAGGGGCATCTCAGGCGGTTTGTGCCAGCCGCAGCAAATCCTTCAGCGTGTCCACCGCGTAGGCGATGTCCTCCGGCGTGGTGTGCAACCCCACCGTCAGGCGCAGGCTGCGTGCTGCCACATCGGGGTCATAGCCCAGCGCCAGTAGTACGCTGGACGGCTTGGCGCTGCCCGCTTTGCAAGCGGAGGCGGCGCTGGCGGCGATCCCGCGTTCATCCAGATAGGCCAGCAGGTTTTCGTGCAAGCTGCTGGTGAACACGAAGCTGGCATGCGAGGGCAACCGCTGAATCGGGTGTCCGGTCAGCACCGCGCCGGGAATGGCACGCAGCACTTCCCCGATCAGGCGGGTGCGGAGCGCGGCGTAATGGGCAGTACGCGCTTCCAGATCGGCATAGGCCAGTTTGAGCGCCTCCGCCAGCCCGACGATGGACGGGGTGTTGTGCGTCCCCGCCCGCAGGCCGAACTCCTGACTGCCGCCTGTCTGCGGCGTGAGCAGTGTCACGCCTTCGCGCACGTACAGCGCCCCCACACCCTTCGGCCCGTAAAATTTGTGACCGGAAATGCTGAGCAAATCCACACCTAGCTTTTGCACATTTAGCGTCAGTTGGCCGGCGGCCTGCACCGCGTCGGTGTGGAACAGGATGCCGTGCGCGTGCGCCAGCGCCGCCAGTTCGCGGATGGGCTGCACCGTGCCGACCTCGTTGTTGGCGTAGATGATGCTGGCGAAAGTGGTATCCGGGCGGCAGGCCGACAGGAAATCCACCGGACTGACGAGGCCGGTCTGGTCAACGGGCAGCACTGTGCTGGTGAAGCCTTGTGCGGCGACCAGTTGCTCGACGGTTTTGCCCACCGCGCCATGCTCAATCGGGGTGGTGATGAGGTGCTTGCCGCGTTCCCGTGCGCCCCATGCCGCGCCGCGCACCGCAATATTGTCGCTTTCAGAGCCGCCGCTGGTGAACACAATTTCCGAAGGGCGGCAGTTGAGGACGTTGGCAATCGTCTCGCGGGCATTTTCGATGGCTTTATCGGCAGCGCGGCCAATGCCGTGACCGGACGACGCATTGCCAAAGGACTGCGTGAAATACGGGATCATGGCTTCCAGAACACGCGGATCAACCGGGGTGGTGGCGGAGTGGTCGAGGTAGACAGTAGTCATGGGCAGCAGTCCTTTTACGGTGAACACGAATAAAAAACGCCTCTTGGCTTCAAGAGGCGTATCACAGTCCACCGTGTAGTCATTCGGATTGTCACGGTGTTGTGACCACATCTCCACCGTCTGGTGGAAGGGCACCTTAGGATGACGACCTAGGTTGCCGGACTCTGGCGTTCAGAGCCACTCTTGATGCACGGCGGAAACTTTAATCGGCGGCGGCGCAATTGTCAAGTCCCCGCCCCGAATTGCTCTGTATCCCCTGCGGCGGTATGATCGTATCAAATCGTGTTTCAATGTGAAGATAGCAGGAATTCGTCATGCACAAGTTCATCGTGTTCATCCTCCTCGCGGTGCTGCTGGTTGGCTGCACCCTTGTTCCCAGCACAGGCGACAGTATCAACGATGCGGCCTCGGCAGATCGTTTCGTGCCGCAGAGCGTGGCGGGTTACACCGTGACCGATGCCACCAGCATCAGCGACGCGCTGACCAAAGCCGGAGTCGCCACCAGC
>CAIVEA010000769.1 GCA_903904765.1 uncultured Chloroflexota bacterium | reverse complement strand
GTCTACACGGCTGATGCCATGATTTATGCCGCTATGGTTCACTTGATGCTCCGCCGTTTAGCACGCCTTCGAGCCGTTCCTTGACTTTTCAAATGGCTTCTTAGACTCGTGTTCAGGATGCGAGTCACAAGGCTCTCGCGAATTCCAAGTTGTAGGGTTTCGCAGCTTAAAACATCCAGTTAGGACTCATGAAACCCTGCGGTTTTCTATGTAGGAGAATAGCCCGCTATAATGATGAAAATGCATGTAGACCAGCATTAGGATTTGTCCTGTGACCACTCCTCACGATTCAACACCAGTCCCTTCTGTTTCCCTCTTTGAGCGTATCCGCCAAGTCGATGAAGACGGCTTAGAGTTCTGGTCAGCACGCGACCTGATGCCCATTCTTGAATACACCAAGTGGCAGAACTTCAAAACGGTTCTCATCAAGGCGCAGATTGCCTGTGAAAATAGTGGAAACGACCCCACAGACCATTTTACCGGAGCCAGTAAAATGGTCGCCCTCGGCTCAGATGCCAAGCGCGAAGTCGAGGACATGCATCTCTCGCGCTATGCCTGCTACCTGATCGTCCAGAATGCAGACCCATCCAAAGAAGTCGTCGCGCTCGGTCAAACCTACTTCGCCGTGCAGACTCGTCGTCAAGAGATTTCCGATGCAGCAGCGCTCGCTGAACTGACCGAGGAACAGCGGCGGTTGCTTCTGCGTCAGCGCATCAAAGTGCAGAACACCGACCTCGCCTCAGCAGCAAAAACGGCGGGCGTGATTACCGGACAGGACTTTGCCATCTTCCAGAATCACGGCTATCGCGGGTTGTACAACGGCTTGACCGCCGAGATGATCCACAAGCGGAAGAAACTCAAGAAGAGCCAACACATCCTTGACCATATGGGCGCGACCGAACTGGCAGCGAATCTCTTCCGCAGCACCCAGGCGGAAGAAAAGCTCCGGCGCGACCAGGTGCAGGGCAAAGAAGCCGCCAACCAGGTGCATTATCAGGCCGGTGTAGTTGTCCGGCGCGCCATCGCCGAACTCGGCGGCACGATGCCAGAAGACCTCCCCACCGCCGAGAGTATCAAGAAACTGGAGCGTGCGGAGAAGAAGCGTATTGCTGCACCGAAGAGCAAGGCTAAAAGCGACGAGGCATAGTTCAGGCTGGGGCTGGAGATACAACGCTGTACATCAGCCCCTTCACTCACGTCTGGATCACGCGGGAGCAGCCAGTCTCAATCGCCCGATCTCACCTACCAATTGCGCTCGTTCCTGAGCGTAGGCTTCAATCTCCTGTTGATGCGAGCGTTTCAACTGCTCAATATGCAGGCGCAGCTGCCTGACTTCCTGCTCAAGAGCGGTGTGCCCTTCGGGGCGAAGTTCGCCAATGGGCGATACCTGTAATAGCTCATACGCCTTTTGACTGAGGGTGTTTGAACGCGATCGGCGCGGGGAGTGATTCAGGTATCCCAATTCCACCAACTGCTCAAGATGATATTTCACAACGGATGTTGAACTGGTCTGTGTGCCCTCACAAATCTCACGAATGGTTGGATAGAAGCCATTGTTTTGGCTGTAGCTGTAGAGAAAGCGCAGGATGGCTTGCTGTCGTCTGCTCAACACGGGTTTCCTCATTGATCGTCCCTTTCAGTTCAGGAGTTCAGTCTGATTTCGCATCGCCTGCATACCGTACATGGACTTCCCGTGAGCATGAACGGTATGTAGGGTATGAACGGTTTTCAGCGAGTCTCATTGATCGTTGGCACATCGTAACGGCGCATCATGTCGATTACATCTAATGAGCGCACGGCGTAGGCGATGCCATCCATACCACGCTTGCGCCCCGCCTCATCGAGCAGGTGCAGCCGCTTGAGGATGTGCCCAATCCACTGGGCATCACCCATCTTCTCGACCGGTTGCCCGATAAGACGGGCGACCCGTTCGCGCAGCGCCGCCGCTTTGATCCAGATCGTGCCGTCCTGCCCGCGTGTCATCAGTTCCAGCGCCTGCAAGACTGCTTCTTCGCGTTCGCTCAAGGCCTTACCCTCGCTGATCTGCTCATCGGTTTCGGCAGCGGTGGCAATCGCTTGGAGCAGTCCCTTGATGCCGCCCTGTTCCTCGAAGAAGGCAGCCAGCGCCACCAGCGGCGACCACAATTCGCCAGAGCGGTTGTGCAGCGTGTGCAGTGCCGGACGGTCGGAATAGTTGACATGAACGGTATGAAAGTGGGTCAGCGCCAGCGTGTAGAGCAAATGACGAATGGCCGCACCGTCGAAGTCGGGCGGGAACGACGGCATCTTCTTGTCGGTGCGTCGCATGGGGATGGCGATGCAGCGCGAGGCGAGGATGTCCTCCAGTCCCATGATCGCCGCCAGAATCTTGGGCGAGTACACATCGAACGCCTGCGGTTTCATGTCTTCCCCGATCAGCCGG
>CAIVEA010000768.1 GCA_903904765.1 uncultured Chloroflexota bacterium | reverse complement strand
CGGCCTGCGCGTGCTGCCCGCCGTCCCCGCACAGATCACGCTGCGCGTGCGCCACTTCCCACTGGATGGCAGCGCCCCCACCGAAACGCTGATCGAAGGCACAGCCAACGCGCAGGGCTACTTCCCCGGCGGCGCGGACGTGTACCACTTCCCATCGGCGGGCGAATACGTGCTGGACTACGAAGCACGCTTTACCGACAGTGATGGCCGCCTGTGGGCGGGTAGTCTCCGCAGCGCAGGCGTGGTCTCTGGCACGAGTGCGCTGCTGGCACGCGGTCAGCGCGGCGTGGTCGGAGCAGAGGTATCGCAGCGTCCGGCGTGGTTCAACCTGCGCCAGTACGCGCCCGACGGGGCGGTGCTAAATTATCCGTATCACAATGGGGATGTAGTCTGGATGGCGGACGGCGCGGATAGTCACCTGCGCCCCACCCTGCGCGTCCATGATACGGCGGGGAACTATGCCGCATGGCTGCAAAGCATCCTGCCAGATAACTCCGCCCTCCATGGCTTGTTGACCGGGCAAGAACTGCCCGCCGCCATGCTCACCTCGGCGGATGACCCGTATGGCGCAAGCCTGTCCCCGGAGCGCGTCACCAACCAGTCGTACACCTATTTGAGCGCGGTCACATCCGGCGTGGCGGTGCGCCAATTCGTGCAAGGCGGACTGGACGGCAACCTAACGCTCGACTGGGATATGGATGACCCCCTCAACGGGCAAATTGGCGCGGGCATCACGGGTTTGCGCCCCGGCGATACCGTTTTCCTGTTCGGCGGCGCGATTGTCCGCAACGCCGCCGCCACAGTGAGCGAAGCCTCTGGGTATGCTGCGCTGGGCGTAGTGATTGACGACAAGACCGACACCCTCGGCCCGCGTGTGTATCCGCCCTATCGCGGCGAAGCAGGCGGTCCGAACGGGGGCGCGCTGCTCTCGCTGCTCGGTCAGGACATCAACGTTTTTTTCCAGCCCACCGGGATCGTCCCCGGCAGCGTGCTGGCGCTGGGCGATACGTTGACCGTCGCCGGACAGGTCGCGCCCACGCTGCCCTCACAGGTGCATATTCGCATCACCGCCCCCTCCGGCGCGGTGCGCGAATTTGAAGGCACAGCCTCCGCAACAGGCTATTTCTACGACCCGTCGCAAAACTTCGCAGCGGACGAGGCCGGCGTGTGGGCAGTACAGATACAGGTGCGGCATGAAGGGCGCACCTCGGCGGGCGAGATCGAGCCGCCGCCGCCCACTGGCGGCGTGTTAGGCACAACCGACGGTGCGTATCTTGTGTATGTGCTGCCGCCGGACGCAGGGACGATGGACTGGAACGACACCCGTTCTGACGTGAGCATCCCCGCCGGAATCCCGTACAACTTCAACTTCCCCATCCCCAACGACTGGACGGATGTGCAGGTGTATCACACCGTCGCTACATCGGGCTTCGTGCTGGCGCAGGGACCGCTGCGCCCCAGCGGACGTTCGTTCAGCTTCCAGTACAACCCGACCAACCTCGGCAAAGGATTCACCAATTTCGAGGTGAACGGGCAAGGGGATGGTGCGTCCGCCTCTGACCGGGTGGCGCTGACCTTCGTCATCAGCGGCAGGGATGCCAGCGGACAGCTTCAGATGCGTAGCCGCACTTTCACTGTCAGGCATGACCGCCTGATGACGTTCGGCTAACGGTCACATGAAAAGCCACACGAGAGGATATGGAATGCTCGCCAACCGATTCCCCCGGCCTACGGCTCTGCTGCTGCTCGGCGCGGTTTGCGTCATGGTCGGCCTAGCGGCGCTGCTCCTGCCCATCCCGGCTGCCGCGCAGACCGAACCCACGCCGCTACCCTTGTACGCCCTGCCCGACCCGCGCCAGACGACATCCGTCTCCAGCAATATGCTGGCGCTCGCGCCGGACAACCGCACGCTGGTGGTCGCCAACATGCTCAATAGCAGCTTGTCGGTGGTGCTACCGGGAACGGGCGACCTAGTTGCAGAGATTCCGGTGGGCAAAGACCCGCGCTCGGTGGCGATTCTAGATGATGGCCTGCGTGCCGTAACCGCCAATCGTGGGGATGATACGCTCTCGCTGGTGGATTTGAAGGCGCAAACCGTGACCGCCCTTCCGTTAGGCGGTTCGCAACCTTACGGCGTAATCATGGGCGCAAACAACCACGCTTTTGTCACGCTACAGGGCAGCGCCGAAGTGGTCGAGGTGGATGTGAACGCGGGGACGGTGCTACGCCGCATTCCAGTGTCGGCCTTCCCGTCCGGGCTGGCGCTGTGGGGCGATTTTTTGTACATCACCCACTTCTGGAATGGTGATGTCAGCCTGATCTATCTGCCGCAGGGCAAAGTGATTTCTGTCGTACACACCGGACGCGACAGCGGCATCTCGCAGGCTGTCGAACTGGACATCACACGCGGGCTGGCCTATCTGCCGCAGACGCGCAGCAATGCCGACGAGCCACATCCCACCTACGATACGCTGGTCTTTCCGGTGGTCAACGTCCTCAGTTTGCGCGATCTGGCGCTGCAACGCGGCAACCGCCTGACGCTGGACACCGCCGATCAACCCGTGAATATGCCGTTCGCGGTGGCGCTGGATCGCTTCCGCGAGTGGTTGTTCGTGGCGAACGCGGGCAGCAACGATGTCTCGGTAATTGACCTGAAAACCGGACTCGCCCGCGCTCATATTCCGGTAGGCGCAAATCCGCGTGGCATCCTGCTCAACCGCGACAACTCGCTGCTGTTCGTCTATAACGCGCTGGAAGGCACGTTGACAATCATCGAAACGCGCAACCTGACCGTCACCAACGAAATTCCGATCAGCGATTTCAATATTCCGGTGGATATCATCATCGGTTCGCAGTTGTTCTACAGCGCCACCGACCCGCGTTTGAGCGCCGACCGCTGGGTGAGCTGCGCCAACTGCCACTTCGACGGCCTCTCGGATGGGCGTGTGTGGCGCGGCTTCCCGGATGGAGCACGCAGCACGCCTACGCTATACGGCCTGCTGGAAACCCCACCCTACAATGCCTCCGGCACATGGGACGAACTGGCGGATGTCGAACTGAAAATCCGTAGTTTGCAGGCCGGTAGCGGCTTGATTACCGATGGCCCCGTGTCAGCGGCGCTGGGCGACCCGCATTCGCGTCGTTCGCTCGATCTGGATGTGCTGATAAGCTACCTCTCGGCGCTGCAAGGGCCACCCGCCCCACCGGTGACGGACGCAGCGGCAACCGAACGTGGCGCGGCTGTGTTCGCGGAACAGGGCTGCGAGTCATGTCATGTAGGCGCGGTGGGAACGGATTTGAAACGCTACGATGTCGGCACGGGCGGGGAGTTCGATACGCCCTCGCTGCGCTACCTCTGGTTGAGCGCCCCGTACCTGCACGATGGCGCGGCGCGGACGCTAGGCGATGTGTTCCGACTGCCGGGGGCGCACCAACTGGCGCTGAAAGTGCCGCCGGAAGATATTGACGCGCTGGTAGCGTACCTGCTCACTCGCCCGATTTCGCCGTAAAGAGAAAGAGAACCCTCATCCCCAGCCCTTCTCCCTCAGGGCGAAGGGAGTCAGACAAAGACGGGCATTCGTAGGGACACGACGCATGTCGTGTTCACCTGTACCCAAAACCAAACCGGACACGACTTGCGCCATGTCCCTACAAATCCGCGTTTCCCTCATGTATGGGGATAGGGGCATCTTCTCTCCCACCCCCTATGACCCCTCGATAACTGTTAAAGTCTATTAACATCACAATTTGAGCTTACAAACCTCTTGACGGCCTTTCCGAAGTCGTGTTATGCTTACGATGTTGTGAAAGGGGTGTTTATGATGACCACAAAATTGCGAGTTGAGACAGGTTCGGTGTACTCCCGGCAGGAAGCTGCGGAGGCACTGGGCGTTAGCCTCAGCACGCTCAAGCGGCTCATCCGTAAAGGACACCTCAAGGTTAGCAAGCCCGATGGGATGCGCCGGGTATTTATCACCGGCGAAAGCATCAACTCGATGCTTGAAAATACTGTGGTGGAGCGAGGCGCTTAACATGGCTCGTCTGTACGTGACCCAAGTTATATGGAGAGTGCGGCTCATGTCGTGGCTCGCCATACGCACATTACTACAACTGGCTAATGGCAATGCTATTTCGCTGCCGATTCACCAGTTTGAAGGAGTGCTATGGGTCGCAGGTAACGGTTTTGGAGCCAGCAAAAATACAGGTCGGTCTCACGATGGGGTGTTCGTGACATAGTACACCCGAACCGAGTAACGGTTCCCCTGAAGGGCGTGAGGCTGAAAAGCAATCTCACGCCCTTTTTATTTGCAAGATTACGGCAAAAGGTCGAACACCATGAGACACATTACCTCCCGCAATCATGAGTTCCTGTTTACCGACGCCGGGCTGGCCGCTGTGTATGAGGCACTGGATGATCTCCACAGCGCCGCCAGCGAAGGGAAACACCACAAGATGACCCCGCTGGACAACCGCGAACTGGTCGGTTGGTTACGGGAAGTGGACTACACCGTACAGGAAATCATTGCGGAGATCGAGGGATTGAACACCCTCAGCGCACGGCAACACTCGACGTTAACCATCGTCAAATAGCAGCAGTCCCGGCGGGCAAACACCCGCCGATATGCAGAACAAACCGAATCGGCAAGAGAATCATCGGCAATTTGGAACACGTTTTACTGGAACACAGCGCACACGGGAACAACGCACGAACACAGTTTTATCGGTAGCACACTGAACGGATCAGCAGCACTGGAGGGCAAAGCACATCATGAGTCATTATCAACCCTCAAATCGTACTAACCAGCGCCCCGGCAGCGCAGCCGGGGTCTGGCGCAGCGGTTTGTGTTGCAAGCCGTCCACGTAATCATCCTTTCTACGTCATATTCAGCGGTGGGGTCGCGCCCGCCGCAGGCCGCAGGGGGGCGTAAGCGCATAGGGCAAAACGGGTGTTGGCTCCGCGCTTCCCTGCCTTTTATCCATGCCCCCCAAAAGTAACGCCCGATTATCAATTTATTAAAAAAGCGTGCGGATAGATTAAACTGCGCTTATCGAAATTGCGATATAATCAGTATAGTGTGAAATTTCACGCAATGGCCGAATTCGCAGAATCACCCGCCGATTGAGAGTTGTATCAAGAGGTATCATCTGTGAGTGTAGCGCCCCTCAACAGCCGCGTCCTGATGCTGAATGGCAGCAGTTGGGAACCGCTGGCCGTCATCTCCGTCCCCCGCGCCATTAACCTGCTACTGGCGGGCAAAGCTGTGGTCATCGAACAGTCCGGAGAGTTTCTCAAGACCATTCGTGACCAATTCCCCGTGCCTTCGGTCATCGCCCTGCGGACGTATATCAACGTCCCGCGCAGGCAGGCACACTGGAGCCGCAAAGGGGTGCTGGTGCGCGATAACTACACCTGCATCTACTGCGGCCTGCAACCCGGTGGCATGGTGAAGGGCAAGCCCCTCTCCAAGCACGAGTTCACGGTGGATCACATCCTGCCCAAGTCTCGCGGGGGCAAAGATACGTGGACGAACACGGCCTGCGCCTGCTACGGTTGCAACCACCGCAAGGGCGATAAGCTCCCCAACGAGATCGGTATGAAGCTCAAATGGGAGCCGAAAACGCCGCGCACCAGCTATCTGGTGATCGCGGTGGGTACTGGCCCGGATGCGTGGAAGCGGTACATCGAGATTCCCAGTAACAACGACTAAAACGGGGGCGCGAGTCTCCGTTTTTCGTTCCTCATGGCTACGAAGCCTGATTTTGCCTGCAACTAAACTCCCTCGCGGCGCGTATTGCTGTGTATACAACGGCAGCTTTATTTTCACAGCAATACAGGGGGAATCACGCCATGCCCGATGTGATGGTCGAGGTACGGGGTCTGGCTAAAACATATCGCCGCGCCGACGGTTCGGAAGTGAAGGCCGTGCGCGGTATTGATCTGGACATCTACAAAGGCGAAATTTTCAGCATGCTCGGCCCCAACGGGGCGGGCAAAACCACCACCATCTCCATGATTAGCGGTCTGCTCACGCCCACCGCTGGCAGCGCCACCATCGGCGGCTATTCCATCACCACACAGGCGATGCAGGCCAAGAAGCTACTGGGGGTCGTCCCGCAGGAAATCGCGCTCTATCCCACCCTCAGCGCCCGCCAGAACCTCGAATTTTTCGGGCGTATGTATGGCCTCGGCGGGCGCGAACTACAGAAAAACGTGGATGAGGTGCTGGATTTCACCGATCTGCGTGACCGCCACAAAGACCGCGTAGAAACCTTCTCCGGCGGCATGAAGCGCCGCGTGAATATTGGCGTAGGCTTGCTGCACAAGCCGCAACTGGTATACATGGATGAGCCAACCGTCGGCGTAGACCCGCAGAGCCGCCGCCGCATCCTCGATACCGTCATCCGCCTGCGCGAAGAACGGCAGATGACCGTCCTGTACACTACGCACCTGATGGAAGAAGCGCAAGAACTGAGCAACCGCGTGGGCATCGTGGATCACGGGCAGATGATTGCCCTCGGCACGGTGGGCGAACTGATTCAGAAGGTGGGCGAAGATGACCGCCTGATTTTGAACCTCGGGGAGCAGAGCGTGCCGGATACCCTGCGCGCACGGCTGCAACAGGAAGTGCCGGGCGTATCCACCATCGAGTTCGCCCCGCCCCCGCCGCCTAACGGCAACGAACACCCCGCGCACGGCCAACTGACCATCCTCGCCCAGCGCGGACGGCGGGCGCTGCCGATCATCATCCAGATTGTGAACGAAGCGCGAATTGACATCCTCTCGGTAGAAGTGCGCGAACCCGATCTGGAAGCGGTCTTTTTGCAGCTTACAGGCCGCGCCCTGAGAGACTGACCACCATGCGAAAAATCTGGACGATTGCCCAAAAAGAACTGTATATCATCTTCCGGGATCGCAATCTGGTACTGGTGATGATGGCCGCGCCGCTAACCGTCGCCACACTTATCGGGCTGGCCTTCAGCGGGGGCGGCGGCAGCGACATCAGCATCCGTGACATTCCGGTTGCCATCGTCAACCTCGACATGGGCGCGAACGGGCAGAACTACGGCGAGGTCT
>CAIVEA010000767.1 GCA_903904765.1 uncultured Chloroflexota bacterium | reverse complement strand
CTTTCGCTGCTGGCGGGGCTGGCCTTCGTATACTTCCGCTTCCCCGGCAAGTGGTTGGTGTTCGGTTTCGTCCTCATTACGCTGATGATGCCCACCGAAATCTTGATTATCGCGTTATTCCGGTTTGTGAACGCGCTCGGTTGGGGCAGCACCTATCTGGCACTGATCGTCCCCTTCCTCGCCAGCGCCACCGGAACATTCCTGTTCCGGCAGCACTTCTCGAACATTCCGGTTGAGCTTTCGGAAGCGGCACAGCTAGACGGCGCGACTCCACTGCAATTCCTGTTTAAGGTGCTGATTCCCATTAGCTGGAACACCATCGGGGCACTGGCGGTCATCCAGTTCGTGTATGTGTGGAATATGTACCTGTGGCCGGTCATCATCATTCAGGATAAGGCGCATCAGGTGGTACAGGTCGGCCTGCAACAGTTGCAGGGGAACGATCAGGCCAGCAGCTTCGGCCCGATGATGTTGGGCGCGGTGCTGGCGAGCATCCCGCCAATTCTGGTGTTCGTGCTGCTGCAAAAGCAGTTCATGAGTGGCTTCCAGCTTTCCACCGACAAGTAACCCAATTCAGCCTCACCCTGCTTGCACCCTGTCTCCAAAGAGATAGAAGCATAGCGGGGTGAGATTGCAGAATGCCGACGACCACGCTCACACAAATCATTTCGCTATCAATTTCTTATAATCCTTTACATCAGATCAGACCAGCACCATGCTAGAATGAACGTGTGTTACGCTTCTGGAAGTTGGTCTGCAAATTGGCTGTCTTATCGCTCTTCAATCCCCCGTCTCGTCGTCATATCGGGCAAATCATCCTCATTGCACTCATCTGCTTACCGGTGTTGCTGCTGCGCTTAGAAGCCTATCCGGCGGTATGGTTCGATGAAGGCTACCGTCTGAACGCCATCCGCACATTGGTCGAACGCGGATTTTACGGCACGCACACAGCAGCAGGCGATGTGCCGTTCGACCCCGGCATGTCGTCCGGCCCTCTGGATACCGGTGCGAACGCTCTCAGCGCCCGTCTGTTCGGGGTGGGCATCGCTCAGGGGCGCATCGTCAGCGTCGGTTTCACCCTGATCGCCGCCTATAGCCTATATGCCATCGGGGTATACCTGTGGGGGGCGCAGGCAGGCCTATTCACCCTGCTCTTTGTGCTAGCCTTCCCGTCCATCAGCGATACCGGATTTCTGCTGATCGGGCGGCAAATCCTGAGCGAACCTGTACAGTTGAGCAGCATGGCGTTAGGGTTGGCGCTATATTTCCATGCTATCGAACGTCGTTCATCATCCGAAAACCTGCTGGCCGGCTTTATCCTCGGCCTCGGCTTGCTCACTAAGCTACAAGTGGCGATTGGTCTTGTGCCAGCAGTGTTCCTCATCGCGGTCATCCGGGCGTGGCGGGAACGTAGTGGCTGGCGCGGTTGGGCGCTGCACCTCACGCCCGTGATGACGGCGCTGGCGGTTATCGTGGGGGTGGAACATCATCGGCACACTCGTCACACCGCCGGATATTCGCCAGCAAAATAGCGCCCTGCTCATGGATGCCATCCGCAGCAACCTCATCACCGACCTGTTCGGGCGAGCGCTGACGCAGGCCTCCGCCCTTGTGGATACCTTCATGCTGCTCGGCGCAGGCGGCGCAGTTTATCGGCTATACCGGGCGCTCCGTCCTTCGGCATCACTCAACAATCGCCACTGGGCAGAACTCACACTGGTCCTGTTCGTGTTCCTGACGGCGCTGTGGCATGCGGGGTTGTCGGTGGGCTGGCCGCGCTATGCCTATGCGGGGCTGGTGATTGGCGTGTTGCTGATCGGGCGCACTGTCTGGGGCGCATATCAGCGATTCCCGTTATGGGAGCGCAGCTACCGCTGGGCGCTGGCGGGGCTGGTGACGTTAGGGCTGGTCAGCAATTTGGTGCCGCTATTCCGCACACCGATCAGCACGGATGCACAGGACACCGCCGCCTATATCGTCGCGAACATCCCGCCGGATGCGCTGATCGAAACATGGGAATGGGAAGTGGATGCGCTCAGCGGTCACGGGCAGACGCACCATCCGCAGCAGCAAAATCTGTTCAAGGCCATCCGGCAATTCGCGCTCGATCAGCCCTTCGCGCTGGACTACGACGCGCTCCTGTACGACCCGGATTACTTGATTACCGGACGCATGAGCGACTGGACGGGCATCTATGCGTCCGCGCTGGATGCGGGGACGTTCCGCGAGATTGCGGCCTTCGGCATCTACAGGGTGTACGAACGGCAACGGTAGCTCAAGGGAGCGCCGCCAGCCAATCGCGCATGTGTTGTGCCGCGCAATCGGGCGCGGTGTGCGGGAACAGATGCCCGTGATCGGGGATTTCGATGAGGGTGGCTTCCGGCAAGGCCTGACGGAACAGTTCCGCCCCTTGCGCGAGGAAAGTGTCGCTGGTCTGCCCGCGCAGCGCCAGCACCGGCAGCCGTCCACGCAGCCCCGCCAGAGCTTCCCAGCAGCGCGAATAGCCTGTCATGAAGTAGTAGGCTTCCCATTCAGGCGACCACACCAACTCCACGCCGCCTTCTGCCGCAGGGCGCAACCCGCTTTGGGTATACAGGCGCAGCGCGGAATCTGACCATTGAGTGAACAATGGCTTGGCGCGGAAATAGTCGAAGGCGACCTGCTCGCTCTCGAAGCGGCGGCGGCGGCGCAACGCCCCGGCTGCCAGCGGGAACTCGCCAATCGTGCCCGCCGCCAGCATCCCATCCAGCGCCGCCCACCATTCCGGCAGCAGCAGCGTAGGATCGAGCAAGATCAGGGCGCGAAAGCGTTCCGGCTGGCGCAGCGCCGCAACGATGGACGCGATTCCACCGAAGGAATGCCCGACCGCGATCACCTGCCGATAGCCATGCTGCTCCAGCCCGACCAGCAGATCGTCCGCCACTGCGTCCCACAGGTGGAGCGTAGCAGGCGGTTGCTCGTCCGACCAGAGCGCACGCGGCGGCAGGGAGAAAGCGTGATAGTCGCTCAATAACGGGGTAAGCAGCGGCGCGTAGGTGGGGGGCGGAAATCCATTGGCGACTGCCAGATGTAAATCCGCCCCGCGTCCGCCGAAATCATAGATAGGCTGAATCATCGTCCCTCGTCTTTGCGCTGCGATTCAACCGCATGAACCCTAGAGACGGGGGAATGATGCGGAATTAGTCTACATGCAGGCGCATTTCGTTAGTGGGGTCAAAGCCCAAGCGTTCGTAGACCGAACGCCCCTGTTCGCTGGCGTGCAGGCTAACGGTGTGAATACCGTGCGCGGCGCACCAATCCAGCGCGGTCTGTACCAACTCCCGCGCCAGCCCGCAACCGCGATACAGCGGGTGGGTATACACATTCATGATATAGCCGCGAAAGGGCGAGTAGTCCATCATCTGCGGCGGCCACTCGACCAGCCACAGCCCCACACCAGCAGCAACGCGACCATCGTCATCGTTCGCCAACCAGTTGTGGTAGCGTCCATCTTCCAGCCGATCATGCAACCAGAGCGCGAAAGCGTCTTCCAGTCCATCCATACGGGCACCTACGGGGTAGCCCATATCGGTGTACATCTCACGGCGTTGGGTGATAATCGTCGGAATATCGTTGAGGGTGGCCTCGCGGATCATCAGGCGTTGCGCCGACCCGGAGGCCCTAAGCGGCCAGATTTCTTCGTTGATGTTCATTGTGCAGCAAACCTCCCATAGCGAGACAAGAGGCCGAATAGAGGGGGACATAATAGCACCCCTGCGCGGGGGCGCAATCCCGAATCTTGTGAATTTTTCGACAGAATCCCCCACCCCCGATTTACGACAGCCGCAGGCGCATTTCGTTGGTCGGCAGGAAGCCCAGATGGGTATAAATCGGGCGGCCTTTCTCGCTGGCGTGTAAGTCCACCGTGCGAATCTGGCGCTCCTTGCACCATGCCAGCACCGTCCGCATCAGCTGTTCCGCCAGCCCCTTGCGTCGCCATTCCGGTTCGACGAATACGTTCATCACATAGGCCATCGGCCCACCCAAATGCATCGGCCCTGCCGGCCAATCCATCAACCACACGCCCGCCCCCGCCACCACCTGCCCATCTTCGGCGCAGGTCAGCCAACCGGTATATAAGCCGTTCGTCAGGCGTTCGTGCAACCAGTCACGGAAGGGCGGCACGGTATCTGCGATCACTTGGGGCGCGGCAATAGCCATATCCTCGAACATTCGGCGGCGGTGGGATACAATCGTTTCTAGATCGGCGAGTGTGGCATAGCGAATCGGAAGCAGATTGGTCATAACGGACTCTCCGGTTGAATGTACAGTAGACACTTTATACGAAACCCTGCCCGTAAAAACGATAAGGCCAAAAGACCATCATGAGTCACGATCTACGTCCTTCTCCCCGTTACAAGCCGGTTTCGCTGTTCATCACCTGCATCGCGGACATGATTTACCCGCAAACAGGTATCTCGGTGGTCGAGATTCTGGAACGGCTCGGCGTGGAAGTTCGCTTCCCGATGGCGCAACGGAACCTGACTCTCTTTGCGGATAAGCCGCGCTGCTTCCCATCCATCCATCTCCGGCATCATCACATCGAGGATGACCAGTGCCGGACTTTCGTGGCGAAATGCGTAGAGTG
>CAIVEA010000766.1 GCA_903904765.1 uncultured Chloroflexota bacterium | reverse complement strand
TTGCGCGCCGCAGGCGTTCCCCCGATCAATTACCTCATGGCGCTGAGGGAGTACGACAAGATGCGTCTTACTTCCCCTCTCCACAGCGGTACTCCGCGTAATGGAGAGGGGACTGAGGGGTGAGGTTTCTGGGATGAGGGCGCTTTCTACAGCAGCGGGTTTTTGCTGGGGGTTCCCGGTTGGCGGGGATAGGCGGAAGGGGTGCGGGCGGTCTTGACGATCACCACCAGATTGTGCGCTTCGGTCACGCCGGGCAGCACAATGGACTCGATGCGCTCGATCTGCCCGCCCAGCAGCACCAGCGCACGACGTGAGTCGGCGGCTTCGGCGGCGGCGGTGTCGCCCTTCATCGCCACGCAGCGCCCGCCCACTTTCGCCAGCGGTAGCAAATACTCCACCAGCGCGGGCAAGCGGGCGACGGCACGCGCCAGCACCAGATCGTACTGTCCGCGATGGGCGGGAGTATGACCGGCATCTTCGGCACGGGCGTGTACCGCCTCCACCCCTGTCAGGCCGAGCGTGTTCACCACATGCTGCAAGAAGTTCACCTTCTTGCCTGTGGCCTCCAGCAGCGTCAGGCGAATGTCCGGGAATGCGATTTTAAGGGGCAAACCGGGGAAGCCTGCACCCGTCCCTACGTCAATCACGCGCAGGTTGGGGCGCAGCGAGGACACGCGGGCAATCGTGAGCGAATCGAGGAAATGGCGCACGCGCACCCCTTCGGGGTCGGTGATGGCCGTCAGGTTGGTATGGGCGTTCCATGCGGTCAGTTCGCGGGCATACACCTCGAATTGCGCGATCTGTTCCGGCGTGAGGGTGACACCCGCTTCGGCGGCTTCGGCGGCCAATGGCTCGATCATCAAACAGGCTTTTCTAGTGAGTAACAGGGACGTGACCTGTGCCGCGCCCCTGTGCCGGATTTAAGGTTCACCCTCACCCCCCGCCCCATCTCCCTCATGGTGAAGGGCAATAAGAGTTGTTCTCTTACCCCCCTCTCTTAGCGGTACTCCGCGTTATGGAGAGGGTGATTAGCCGAGGGAATTTACACTTGTGCGCCGTAGGCGTTCCCTCGGCTAATCAGGGGGTGAGGTTCTAGCGCACGCTGTACATGCCGTTGTAGGAAGGTGATCCGCCATTCGGGTTGGGGTCTACACGGAAGGTGCAGGAGCTGTTCACCCGTTCGGTCTTGCCGTCCGGCCCGTAGGTGGAATAACCGTCGCTGATCTGCTGCTTCCACGACAGTTTGAACTCCACGCCGTAATTGCCGGGGGCGAGGTTGCCGATGGTGGCGGTGTAGAACACCCAGTAGTTGCGCCCGTTGGGGCGGGTGATCGCGCTGACCTGTACGCCCTCCAGTGGGGCGCGGTTCAGGCTGACTTCGTGGATGGCCTGCGCCATATAGTCTTCCACCTGCTGCTGGGTGCGGGCGTACCACGACCAGAAGATGGTGATGTTGTCGGTGTTATACACGATGCCGGGGGCAGCGCCGGGCAGGTACTGGTCACACTCGGCGAAGATCACGCCAGCGGTGGCCGAACGCTGCGTGTCAGCGGGGGCAGGGCGCGCCCCGATAACCACCAGCGGAACGGGGGTCGCGGCGGCCTGCGCCGGATTAATCACACCGCCGAAGGGCGACAGGATGTTCGAGCCGCCGGTGGTTGTGCTGCCGCCAGCGCCCGTGTCGGTGCTGCTGACGGTGGGGTTGGTGGGGTTGTTGCAACCGTCGTTGAGATCATCGGCAGTATAGGCTGTGCCGCCCGAACCGCCGCTGCTCTCGGTGGCAATCGTCACGCGGGCGCTGCCCGTTGTGCCTGCCGCCATCGTCTGACTGTTGATGTACGGGACGACTTCGCTCACCGCATACGTGCCATCCACCGAGATGCGACGGATGTTGGTCAACGCTGCGCCCGTGCCGCCCGGCCCTGCGAACACCTGATAGAACAGGTCATAGCCCGCATCCATGCTGCCGTTGAAGTTCACAACAGCTTGATTGTCGCAGATGACCACGAACAACTGCACCGTCGACTCGGCACGCGCCATGCCTGCGCCCACCGTGAGGACGAGTGCCGTCACCAGCAGCAAAAACCATTTCTTCATGGGAAATCTCCCTTCCTAGCCTGACATTAAACAACCTGTGAAAGGCACTGTACACCGGAACTTGATTTTATAACACACGATCTTACCCAAGTCCGCATCAAAACGGAATAAACCGTTGGTCACGCGCAGGTTAACCGCCAAATGTGGATTCGCGGAACTGCGCCAGCAGGTCTTCGCTGCGCTTGCCGACGGCCTCCAAGCTGAAGTTGCGGCGGGTGGCATCCAGCACGCGAATATCTACCCATACGCGCTCGATGGGCAGCAGCGGGGCGATCTGCTCCGGCCATTCGATGATGACCGCACCGCGTCCGGCCAGAATATCATCAATGCCGATGGCATCGGCTTCATGTACATTCTCGAAGCGGTAGCAATCCAGATGGTACAGATGCTGCTTATCGGCAGCGCGGGTGTGGTCATGGACGAGGTTGAAGGTGGGACTGCTGAGGGGGTGTTTCGCGCCCCAACCGCGCCCGATTCCAGCGGCGAAAATGGTCTTGCCAGCGCCCATGTTCCCCGAAAGGCAGATCACATCGCCAGCCCGCAGGAGCGCCCCCAGACGCATCCCCAGACGGCCTGTTTGCTCGGCGCTGTGGCTGATAATGTCCAGTTGACCCGCTTTGAGAATCGGCAACGCTGCCCCCACCGCTGCTGTAGTTGATTGTGTGCTGGCATTCTACCATGCCCCCCATCCCCGCAACAGGTCAGCGGAGCAAGCCCTCACCCGTTAATCCCCTATCCGCCGACCCTTTTCCCCATACATGGGGCAAAGGGGGGAATGCTCACACCCGGACTCCCTTCTTCCCCTCAGCCATATATGGCTGAGGGGTTAGGGGTGGGGACTCTGACTCCCTTCGCCATGAGGGAGAAGGGTCGGGGATGAGGGTTATCCCCGTAACAGGCTGTAGGCGTTCAGGCGGTTGTCTTGCCCGTCGGCACGGTAGCGTTCGATCTCGGTCAGGCCGCTGGCCTGCACCAGTGCATCCTGTTCGGCATCGTCTACCGCGTGGCAGTAGCGCAGAGCCGAAGCGCCGCGCCGCCAGTCCAGCAGATGATCGCCCGCCTCCACTTTGCCCGCCAGATCGGGCGGCCATGCCACGAGTCGCGCCCGCAGGCGGTCATTCTCCGCGAAGCGCCATGTGGCGAAGGCCAGCAGCCCGCCGGGGGCGACCCGCGCCGCCAGCGTGTGCAGCAGCGCCCGCCGTTCCGCCGCGCCGGGGATGTGATGCAGCACGCCGAACAGCGCCACCAGATCATACGCGCCTGCGTCCGGCGGTTGTTCCACGATGTCCCGCGCTTCCAGCGTCAGAGTCAGGCCGGGGCGGTCAGTCAGCGCGGCGCGGGCGCGTTCCAGCAGGGCGGCACTGTTGTCGAGGCCGTGAAAGTCCAGTGGCGCGGCCAGTCGTTCGTGCAGGAATACGCCCAGTCGCCCGTTGCCGCAACCGACATCCAGCACGCGCAGGGGGCGCTGCGGCGGCAGATGCGGCAGCAACTGTTCCCAGCCCGCCCATGCGCTGCCGCGAGTCTGGTCGAACTCATCGGCAACGGTGGCGTAAAAGCGCTGGTTGATGGCGTTCAGTGCGCGGCGGATGTCGGGGTGCAGGATGGTCGCTCCAATGTGGGCGTGGCGCAGGGTTACGAGTCAAGGTCGCTAGGAGCATTCTTCCGTAGGGACATGGCCTGCCATGTCCGCTGCATACAGGCGGACAACACAGGTGTTGTCCCTACGGAAGGCAGCATATTTCTCTAGCGGACGGCGCGGTTACAGCGCCGAGCGCAGCGCGTCCTCGAACACCGTCAGCGCCTCGTCAATCTGCGCGGCGTTCACCACCAGCGGCGGTATCCAGCGGATGACGTTCTCGTAGCTGCCGCAGGTCAGCAGCAGCAGGTTGCGCTGGATGCAGGCCTTCTGCACCGCTTTGGTGAAGTCCTTGTCCGGTTGGCGACCCCGGCGAAATTCGCTGGCGACCATCAAGCCGCGCCCGCGCACATCCCCGATGATCGGGTAGCGCCCTTGCAGTTCGGTCAGGCCGTCCATCAGTCGTTCGCCCATCGCGGCGGCGTTCTCCACCAGCTTTTCTTCTACCAGCGTCTGCACCGTCGCCACGCCTGTCGCTGCCGCCAGCGCCCCGCCGCCATACGTGCCACCGTGCGAACCCGTCGGCCATTTGCTCATGATGGCCTGCGACGAGGCTACGCCGGAGATCGGCATTCCGCTGCCCAGCCCTTTCGCCATGATGATGATGTCCGGCGTGAGGTCAGCATGCTGGAAGCCCCAGAACTTGCCCGTGCGCCCGAAACCGCTTTGCACTTCGTCCGCCACGAATAGGATGCCGTACTGGGTGCAAATCTCGCGCAGCGCCTTCAGGAAGCGCACGGGGGCGGGCAGGTAGCCGCCTTCGCCCAGCACCGGCTCGATGACGATGGCGGCGGTTTCTTCGGGGGCGGTCTGGCTCTTGAAGATCAAATCTAGTTCGCGCAGGCAAAAATCCACCGCCGTGTCCTCGTCCCAGCCGTAGTGATAGGCATACGGGAAGGGCGCGACGAACACGCCTGCCGGCAGCGGCTGGTATTTGGAGCGATAGACCGTCTTGGAGTTGGTCATCGCCATCGTTTGGCCGGTGCGCCCGTGAAAACTGCCCTGAAAGGTGATGATGTTGGTGCGCTGCGTCGCCATGCGCGCCAGTTTGACCGCGCCTTCGGTGGCTTCCGCGCCGCTGTTGCTGAAGAAGAAGCAGTCAATCGCATCCGGCGTGACGGCGTTCAGCGTTTCCGCCAGTTTCAGCACGGAGGGCGATACCACCACATTGATCTGCCCGTGAATCAGGCGCGTGGCCTGTTCCTGAATGGCTTTGACCACACGCGGGTGGCAATGTCCGGTGTTGGTCACGCCGATGCCGCTGGTGAAATCGGTCATGCGCGTCCCTGCTGCGTCGTACAGGTAAATCCCTTCGCCGCGTTCCGGCTGAAACGTGGTTAGATGCGACCAGACGGGCGAAAGCAGGTTCAGTTCTGCGGCCATGATGAAAATAGTCCTTGAACAGTATCCAATTTGTAATTGAACCCCCATTATAGCAAAAGGGGGGAAGACGGTGGCAGCGCGATTTCGTAGAGGACGGCCTGCGTGCTTTACCCCCGGATGCGGGTTGTCCGCATTGCCGGAACGGGGGCGGCGGTGCATAATTCGTACAAGATACGGTAGAGGAGTGTTTCATGCTCAAGGTCTTTATTGGCGTTATCCGTTTCCCGGATGACCGCGATTTCATCATGATGGTGGATGGCGAACCGCAACCGGTCGAGGACGCGGTGCGCGAAGTGATCGAAGAAATCTGGGGCGAGGGCGAAATTACCGTCCTGACCGAAGGGGTGGACTTCCGCGAGTTCGTCCATGCCCGCAACGCCGAACGTCAGCGCGCCGATGGCTACATTCTCGGCTGCGAAGTGACCGGCATGAAGCGCATGAACTACGCGCAGCAGTATGCGCGGCGGCTGCGCCATCTGAACCCCGATAACCACAAGAGCTAAGGTATTGTTACGGCAGAATCCCCTTCCTTGTTTCGGGTTGGGGACTCTTACCAGTGCAAGGAGAACCCTGTATGGCTTACGACATGATCCTCATCGAAACTCCCGCCCCCGGCGTGGGGCTGGTGCGGTTGAACCGCCCCTCGGCGCTGAACGCGCTCAACAGTCAGATCACCCGCGAGGTGTTCGATGCGCTGGAAGCCTTTGACCGCGATCCGGCCATCAAATGCTGCATTCTGACGGGCAGCGACAAAGCCTTTGCTGCGGGCGCGGACATCAAAGAGATGGAAGGCACGGACGCGGTGACGATGCTCAGCGGCGGCGATTTCACCGACTGGTCGCGCCTGTCACGGCTGCGGAAGCCGTTGATCGCGGCGGTCAGCGGGTGGGCGCTGGGCGGCGGCTGCGAAATGGTGATGATGTGCGACATGATTGTGGCCTCCGAAACCGCCAAGTTCGGGCAGCCGGAAATCACCATCGGCATTATGCCGGGGGCGGGCGGCACACAACGCCTGACCCGTGCGGTGGGCAAAGCGCTGGCGATGGAAGTGATGCTCGCCAACCGCCACCTGACGGCGCAAGAAGCCCTGCACTACGGCCTCGTCAACAAGGTTGTGCCTGTCGAGAGCTATCAGGCGGAGGCGCTGGCGCTGGCGCAGAAGATCGCCGCCATGCCCGCTGTGGCCGCGCAGTTGATTAAGGACTCGATTAACCGCGCTTACGAACTGAGCCTGTCCGAAAGCCTGAACTACGAGAAGCGCAACTTCTACCTGCTGTTCGGCACAGAGGACAAGGCCGAGGGGATGAAAGCCTTCGTGGAGAAACGCAAGCCAGAGTGGAAAGACCGTTAGCCACCCCGCTACACATCCTGTATACGGGCGGTCTGCGCGGTGATCTGAAGCGCCTGCCGTCCCTGTTCACCTTCCTGCGCGAACGGGTGCGAACCGGGGACGGGGCGCGTCTGCTGCTGCTGGACACGGGCGGACGCTGTGCGCCGGACGTGTGGCACTGTGCCGCCACGCAGGGGCGTTCGATGCTGATCGCGCTGGACGGGATGGGCTTCCATGCTGCGCTGGAAGACGGCTTGAGCGCCGAGTCACGCGAACGGCTGCGTGAGAACTGGCTGGGGCTGGCGCTGGTGAGCGCGGAACAGCCGTTTGTGCAGGACGACATCGCCGTGTGTGCTGTGACCGATGGCTTGCCGGACGGCGCAGCGCTGGGAATCTCCCTCGCGCCCGCCGCGCATACCCATCTGGAGGGGCGCTGGCTGCATCTGGCCGCCGTCGAAGGGGCGGCGCTGGGCGAAGTGATGCTCACTTTCGCAGCGGGTGTTCCGGCGCTGGCGACATGCGCCCTCCACCCGCTGCCCCCGACTGTACTGCCCGATCCGACGCTGGCGGGGACAATCGCCTTCATCGAGGCGGAAGCCCGCCGCTACGCCAGCCGATAAACCGCGAACGGGTCATTACTGCTAGAACCCCTCCGCTTCATAAGTAATGCCTGTGAAGCTGACTGCATCCGGCGCAAGGGCGGCGTGTGCGGTGGTATCCCCCTTGAGCACATCCAGCAGGAAGGCCGTCGTG
>CAIVEA010000765.1 GCA_903904765.1 uncultured Chloroflexota bacterium | reverse complement strand
TTCAACACCTACGGCCCGCGTATGCGCCTCGCCGATGGTCGCGTCGTTCCGAACTTCGTTGCACAGGCGCTGCGTGGCGAACCACTGACGGTCTACGGCAACGGCTCGCAAACACGCAGTTTCCAGTACGTCAGCGATCTGGTGGAAGGGGTTTACCGGCTGTTCCAATCGGATTTCCATGAACCGGTCAACATCGGCAACCCAGATGAGATGACCATCCTCGAATTTGCGAAGATCGTGAATGAAGTCACAGGAAATCCCGCCGGGATCATCTACAAAGATGAGCGCATCAAAGGCGATCCTCAAACCCGCCGCCCGGATAACAGCCGCGCCAAATCGGTACTCGGTTGGGAACCCCGCGTGAAACTGCGCGAAGGATTAGTCGAGACAATTGCTTATTTCAGAAGCGTGCTGTGACCATTACCGCAACGCATCCCATCAATCCACTCATCACCAGACATAGAGTCGCCACCTATGTCTGGATAATCATAGCCATAGCCATCGGCGTTCTCATCAGCCTGTTTCCACCTCCGGTGGTGCTACTGGTGAGTGTAGCGGTTGCGTTTGGCATCCTCACACTCATCTCACCCCTCAGCGCCATTATGGGGCTGTTAATACTCGCACCCCTTCGCACCCTGATCGCCACCGAAGCCGCCTTCCAGCTGCCACTAGATATCGGGCAAATCGCTTTCGCCGTGACCCTTCTCACATGGGGCATCCACCGTATCGCACGCGGGTTGCCTATCCTGCCCATCCGATGGACGGCGCTATCGGCCTCGCTACTGCTATTCTTACTGGTCAGCGGATTATCGGCATGGGAAGCGGTATCCATAGGCTCATGGCTGAACGAGTGGCTGAAATGGGTACAAATCCTCATCCTCGTCTTGCTGGTGGTCAATCTCGCCGCTGAAGCCTCATGGGAATGGTTACTATTCGGCTTGGTGCTGGCGGGCATCGCCAACGCTCTGATCGGCATCTACGAATTTTTCGGCGGCAGCGGGGCGCTGCACCTGCTCATCAATGATCGCTTCTTCCGCGCCTTCGGCACATTCGGTCAACCTAACCCGTTCGCGGGATTCATGGGATTGCTGCTCCCCATCAGCTTCATGGCTGCGCTAGGTTACATAGGGCGTGCGTATTTCAGCCATCGCGCGGGACATCTGCATCGCCTGTCTACCGCACTAACCGCCTATTATGCGCTGGCCTGCCTGTTACTCGCCGCAGGAATGCTCATGTCGTGGAGTCGCGGCGGTTGGCTTGGCCTAGCAGGTTCTATCGGCATCATGGCGGTGGCGCTCCCCCGACAGACTCGTAAAGGGCTATTGCTCTTGGCTGCGGTCAGCGGTCTACTGGGTTTCATGTGGTTCACAGGCTTGTTACCCGCTTCAGTCATTGAACGCCTCGGCACATCCACACAGGAGTTTTTCGCCTTCGAGGATGTACGTGGCGTGGATATTGACCCGGCTAACTATGCGGTAGTTGAACGCCTCGCCCACTGGCAGGCCAGCCTCAACATGGCAACCGCCCATCCCTGGCTTGGCGTTGGCTTCGGCAACTACGAAGTCGTTTACCCGAATTATCGCCTGATGAACTGGACGGAACCATTAGGCCACGCCCACAACTACTATCTTAACATTCTCGCAGAATTGGGTATCATCGGCCTTTTAGGATACGGCAAGGTATGGTTCATCACAATACGCTTGTCTTGGAAAGGACGCAAACACCCCGATATATTGTCGAGGTTCATCTGCATCGGACTGCTAGGATCATGTGTCTATCTCGCTATCCACAGTCTGTTCGACAATCTGTACGTCAACAACCTATTCCTCCATCTTGGAGTGCTGTTTGGACTGTTGATCGTTTTGTATAATCAATCTAACATCTACTTGAGATTGGAACGCCAATGAGCCAAACCAACGCCTTGCAGGAAACCCGAATGCTGCGCACACCGCTTGACATCCCCATCGTAGCTGTTGCTTCGCGCTTTGGCGACAAATCGAAGGAAGTCGAACGCTTCCTCAAGTTTGCGGTGGTCGGTGTTTTCGGCGCAGCGGTGGATTTCGGCACGGTAATCCTCCTGCAAGCCACCCTCCTGCCCCCGACGGACAAATCCGGGCAACCGATTGCGATGAACGTATTCGTCGCCACCACCATCGCCTTCATCGCGGCAGTCATCAGCAACTTCACATGGAACCGCATCTGGACATACCCTGACTCGCGCTCAAAATCCATGCGCCGCCAGTTGACATTATTCGCATTCATCAGCTTTGTCGGTTGGCTAGGTCGCACGATCTGGATCAGCCTCGCCTTCCACTGGTTGGGTGAAACGCTGATGCCCGTGCTGTTACCCATCATACACATATTCCGTCCGGCCTACATCCCGTCCTACACCGCCGAAGGAAAAATCGGCACGCTCATTGCCCAACTTATCGGCGTGATCGTGGTCATGTTCTGGAATTACATTGCCAACCGCATGTGGACATACAATGACATCAACACCGCCGCTGAATAGTGCAGGGGCATCGTGCCGCTAATCGGGATTGACTATACAGCCGCCTACGAACAGGGTGGCGGCATTGGTCGGTTGGTACGCGAGATGATCGGCGCTTTAGCGGCGCTCGACTCGTCCTCAGCGTACCGGCTTCTTGTGGCTGGCGCTACCCCATCCGAACTCCCACCTTCTATCGGCGCAAATTTCGCATGGAGACCAACCCGACTCACACCCACATGGTTGGCGCGATTGTGGCATCGCGCCCGCATTCCAATTCCGGTAGAAACCTTCACAGGCAAAATAGATTTGTATCACGCCACCGAT
>CAIVEA010000764.1 GCA_903904765.1 uncultured Chloroflexota bacterium | reverse complement strand
TTCCTCGACATCACCGCGTCACATGAGAACCGGAATACCATGCTGGATATGGTGCGCCGGGTGGCGGATACGATTTTTATCCCGTTTTGCGTAGGCGGCGGCATTCGCACGTTGGACGATATTCGGGCGACGCTGCTGGCCGGCGCGGATAAGGTTTCGATCAATAGCTCGGCGGTCAAAACGCCTGACTTGATTAATCAGGGGGCGTGGGGCTTTGGCAGCCAGTGTATTGTGGTGGCGATTGACCCGAAATGGGTGGATGGGAAGTGGATTGTCCACATCAACGGGGGGCGCATCCCGACGGATAAAGAAGCCATCACATGGGCGCGGGAAATGGAAGACCGGGGTGCAGGCGAAATTTTGCTGACCAGCATGGATCGGGACGGGACGAAGATCGGTTACAACCTCGAACTGACGCAGGCGGTGGCGGAGGCTGTATCTATTCCGGTGATCGCTTCGGGCGGGGCGGGAACCCGTGAGCATTTCGCACAGGCGTTGACGACAGGCAAAGCGGACGCGGCGTTGGCGGCAAGCCTGTTTCACTATAATGAGATTCGCATCGGTGATTTGAAGCGGTATCTGCATGAGCAGGGCGTTCCGATACGTTTGAAGGGATGGGAGACGGCTTCATGATGGATTTGAGCCAACTCCACTGGGATGAGCGCGGTCTCATCCCTGCGATTGTGCAGGATGCGGATACCGAACAGGTGTTGATGATGGCGTATATGAATGCCGAGTCGCTGCGGCAGTCGTTAGCGTGTGGCGAAACGGTATTCTGGAGTCGCAGTCGGAACGAGTTGTGGCATAAGGGCGCGACTTCCGGGCATACGCAGCGGATTGTGTCGGTGGCGGTGGATTGTGATGCGGATACGCTGCTGATTCGGGTGCATCCGGCGGGGCCAGCCTGTCATACAGGTGCGGTATCTTGTTTCTTTCGGTCAATTGAGGATGTTGTCGGGCATTCAGGCGAATAGGGGTTTTCATGAGCGATATGCTGCACGAACTGGAAGCGATTATCTATGATCGCAAGCACAATCCGTCTTCCAAGAGTTATACCGCCAGCCTATTTGAGGCAGGCATCAATCGTATGGCGCAGAAGGTGGGCGAGGAAGCGACAGAAGTAATTGTGGCGGCGCTAGGGCAGGGGCGGACGGAACAGGTCGGCGAGCTTGCGGACTTATTTTTCCACACGATGGTGCTGATGTCGCAACTGGGAATCACGCTGAACGACATCAACGCTGAATTGGAACGTCGGCATTCGCAGCGGACGACGACTCCTTAAATTAACCGCCTCCTGATACTGTGAACAAACGCAAGACAATCGTCACCAGCGAGAAGTGATGATTGGCATTCAACAGAGTGTTGGACGTGATCTAGAGTCAAACATGTGCGTTGTTTTATGGTATTTGTGAGGAGTTGATGTATGCGTACCCGTATTTCCCTGTTTGTAATTGTATGTTTGCTGGTATCGGTATTCGTTGTAACGGGTGTGTCTGCCGCTGATGAACTGCATGTGCGCGTAGCGCATCTGTCACCGCGCTCGCCGCAGGTGGATGTGTTTGTGAACGGCAGCAAAGTGGTTGAAGCGTTGGACTACCGCGCTGTGTCGGAGTATGTGGTTGTCCCATCGGCTGCGCTACAGGTAATGGTCGTTCCGGCTGGCGGCGAGATGTCCGCTAGTGTGACGGCTGCGCCGATTGAGATTGATCTGGGCGCAGAGAGTGGTTATTTTACGCTGGTGGCGATTGGCTTGCTCGAAGATGGGTCGTTTGAGGTGATTGCGTTACCTGAAGATGGTATGTCCATGATGATGCACATGGATATGGGCATGGATATGAATGCTCCCATGACAATGCCCGAAAAGGCCAGCATCACGGTAGAAACAATTAGCATCAGCGGCGCGTATGCCCGTGCGACGACAGATGCGCCGGCAGGGGCTATGGGCGGCATGGACATGGGAAGCGCCGAAGCTATGCCCGAAGGTGGCATGGGCGATATGAATATGGGTGGTGCCGAGGCCACGCCCGAAGGCGGCATGGCGATGGGCGGCATGCAGATGAGCATGGGCGATGTGAGTGCCATCTATATGCATATCGAGAATATGGGCGATCAGGCCGATACGCTGATTTCGGTCACGACGGATGTGAGCGATGACGCACAGATTCACCAGACGACGGTGGATGCTGCCGGCGTTGCCAAGATGGAACATCTGGAAGGCGGTCTCGAAATCCCGGCGAAGGGCAGTGTTGATCTGGCTCCGGGTGGTTATCATATTATGATGATGAACCTCAAGCATCCGCTGGCGACAGGCGAGACGGTTCAGGTGACGCTCAATTTCCAGTCCGGTGTGACGATCAGCTTTGCCGTTCCGGTGATGCCGATTACGATGTAAGCGATCCGGTTCACGGATGGATGTGAGAGAGAAGGTTATGATGTTCCGTCGTTTCCCAAAAGCGGCGACATTATAACGCAATTTAA
>CAIVEA010000763.1 GCA_903904765.1 uncultured Chloroflexota bacterium | reverse complement strand
CCCTTCACACGGTACAGGGTAAAATTACCGTATCGGGCGATTTGCTCCAAACCACGTTGGTCGCGCAGCCAGTGATAGGCGATCTGTGGCGAACGCCCCGCCCACTGATTTTCCAGTTCCCACCCGTTCACCAGCAGGTAATCATCCTGTCCGGCTTGCCACTGGGTTTGCAGCGTTTCCGGCGCGAGTTCGTAGAGTTCGATCACCTCAAAATCGCCATATTCGCGCAGCGCCAGCGTCTGGTTGAACGTATACACCCGCACACCTGCCGGAAGCCGTTCCACCGTTCGCAGCGCCGCGTCTTTGTTGTGCTGTTGCAGCGCCACCCATGCGGGAACTGTTTGTGCTGTTGCGCCGATCATGTGTATGCTGCCCGCCGCTAGCAGCAGCGTTAGCCCCGTGTGCCACCCGCGCCGCTTCCGCACCCATGACTTCGTGCTGTCCAGCCCCGCACCGACCAGCAGCGCGGCGGGGACGCTCATTACCAGCAGGAAACGGTCATTCTGGTGCGTGATGCCCAGCAGAAACAGCAGGTTGAGCAGCGCCCAGCTGATGATCCATCCCCATCTGCCCTTGCTGAAGGCGCTGTATAGACCGATCAACAGCAGTGGTGCGAACAACGGCGTGCTGAAATACGGATCGGTGACAAAGCGTGCGTAAAAGCTGAGATTGGTCTGCGCGTACTCAAAATGCCCGTCAATATCGGTGAACGCGGTCTCGAAAGCGTGCGTCAGCGACCAGCCGTTCAGGTAATCGTGCTGCGGGCCGGGGCTGCGCGTGGCTTCATCGAATAGGTGCTGTGGCAGGAACACGCATCCCATCAGCAGCACCGCCGCCAGCAGTGGTTTCCACGAGCGCCATGCCACCAGCGCCCACGCCGGAATCAGCAAGATAGATGCCCAGCGGGTGATGATCGCCAGCGCCAGCAGCGCCGCCGCCGCCAGCAACCGCCCATCACCGCCGCGTTTCTGCCAGCGCGCCAGCATCAATGCGCTGCCTGTCACCCACACCAGCGCGGGGATGTCGCTCATCAGCACGAGGCTGGACTGTGCTGCCTGCCCGCCGAGCGCCAGCAGCAGCCCCGCAACCGCTGCGCCGCCCCGTCGCAATCCGGCTTCCCGTCCCAACCCGTAGACCAGCGGTGCAAGCAGCGCCCCTAGCAGCACGTTCGCTGCTTGCCCGACACTCGGTACAACGCCGAACAGGTGATACGCGCCTGCCAGCAGCGCCGGATACCCCAGCGGCCAGTAAAATCCGGTCAGCGGCGCTTGTCCGCCGAGCATTTTCAGGATGAGCGCCGCGAACTGGTGATAGGCATAAGCATCTTGCCCGTACAGGCCATCGAAGCCCCTGCCGACCAGCAACCCTACTCGCAGCAGAAGCGCGACGGCGAATAGCAGGACGGGGAGCAACCGCGCTTTCACGAGCTACTCCGCAGCAACAAGAGCACCAGCGCCGCCGCGCCGCAGGCTTCCGCCGCCAGCAGTGACCCCGCCGCACCCGTTGCACCCTGTGCCGGAATCCACGCCAGCCCCAGCGCCACCTGTACCCCGATCACCCCCAGCGTGACGGCGTTGGTCAGTCCTTCGCGGTGGGTGGCGTAGGCGTACAGTGTGAGCGCCGCCCGCAGCAGCAGCGGCAACAATCCCCACAGCGACAGGCGCAGGACGGCGGTGCTGGCCTCGTAGCCCGCGCCGTAAGTCAGGTTGATGATCGGCACGGCCAGCGTGTTCCCGACCAGCGCCGCCAGCAGCGCATAGCTCGTAATAAGGGCCGCTGTCCGCAGGAACAGCCGCCGACTTCCCTGTGCGTTCAGCGCCGACAGACGCGGCAGAATTGCGCCGAAAGCCGCATTCGGCAGCACCCGCGCCGCCTCCACGAAGCGCCCCGCCGCCGCGTACCATCCGGCCTGCGCGGTATCCGTCAGGCGTTCCAGCAGCACCGCACCCATCCGCGCCTGCACCGCCGCCAGCAGCGCCGCCGCCGCAAACGGCCACGCCCGCCGCAGCAATCCGACCAGCGTAATGGGGGGGCTATGCGGCGGGAGGGGAGGGGGTGGGAAGCACCGCCGCCACAGCCACCATGCCGCCGCTACCTGTCCGGCGGAGGTGAGTGTATTGACTGCGAAGGCTGCCAGCAGCCCGCCACCGAGCGCGAAGGCCAACACTGTCAGGGCGATTTGCGCCGCCAGCATACCGAGGTTCAGCGGTGGAATCGGCCACATGGCCTGTCGTGCGCGGAAGATGGCGGTGTATTGACCGAACAGCGGCAAGATCAGGATGAGGGGGGCGGACAGGCGCAGGCCGGCGATCACGCCCGCATCGGCGCTGAGCAGCGGCGCGAGGACGATCAGCGCCAGCATCAAGCCGCCGCCCATCAGCAACCGCGCCTGCGTTATAGGGCGCAGATAGAGTCCTTCGAGGGGGCGGTTTTGCGCCGCATCCCGTGTGAGCAGCGTGCCTAAGCCGAACTCCGCCACCAGCGACAGCGGATACACCCACGCCAGTGCTGTGGCATACGCGCCGAACCCGTTCGGCCCCAGCCCGCGCCCGATCAGCGCCGACAGCCCGAATGACAGCACGGCGCTGCCTCCGTTGCTGATCGCCAGCAGCGTGATTCCGCGTCGGAGCGAGTCGCCGTGTGTGGCTTGCGTCATCAGCTACACCCGCACAAATTCAATCCAGTAATGATCGGCCAAGAGCGCCAGTTGCGGGATGCCGCCGAAGCGGTTTTCCAGTT
>CAIVEA010000762.1 GCA_903904765.1 uncultured Chloroflexota bacterium | reverse complement strand
ATCGCCGCCATCGCCACCCACCACCGCGACGCGACTTTCATCTGTGACCGCTACCGTCCGCGCATCTTGAACGAAATCGGTGCGGAACTGCTGGCGGAATTGGACGGGCAACCGCTGCACGAGTGGCACACGTGGCTATCCGCGCAGGCGGTTGTCCCGCTGCATCCTTACACCCCGCCCACGCTGGACGGGCTGCGACGGGCGCTGAACGATCTGCATACATGGGTGACACCGCTGCTAGAACAGGGCGCAGCGCATCCGCATTTTGCCGAAGCCGTGCTGCTGCGCGGTTTCATGCTGCAAGCTGACCATGCAGGCGCTGCGGGTATTGCGATCAACGGGGCGCTGGCATTGGACGAGGCCGCGCTCCAAGCTGCCATCGGCGCACGTCCGTATCCTCACCAGCGGGCGACCCGCCGCGCCGCGCCGCACTCCGCGCTGCTGCTGGCCCCCACCGGAGCCGGCAAGACCGAAGCGGCGCTGCTGTGGGCGACCCGCACCAATGCGCCGCGCCTGTTCTACATGCTGCCTTACCGCGCCAGCATGGACGCAATGGCGCGGCGGCTGGAACGCTTCACCCCGCAGGTGGGCTTGCAGCACGGACGCGCCCATCTGTCGCTGTACCGCCGCCTGCTCACCGAAGGCCGCACCCCGTTGGAGGCTACCGCCGAAGCCTATGCTCATCTGCAATTGGCGCGGTTGCATGCCTATACTACCCGCGTGTTCAGCCCGTATCACCTGCTACGTGCGATCTACCAGTTCAAAGGGTTCGAGGCGGCGCTGGCGGATTGCTGCCAGAGCGCCCTGATCGTGGACGAAATCCATGCCTATCAACCGGAACGGCTGGCGCTGGTGCTGGGGATGCTGCGCTTGCTGCGCGAACACTTCGGGGCGCGGTTGCTCATCATGACCGCCACGCTGCCGCCGGTGGTGGCGCTGGTGCTGGCGGAGGCGCTCCCCGGCCTGAAGCGCATCCGTGCTTCGCGCACCACCTTCGCCGCCTTCCGCCGCCACCGTTTGCGCCTGCGCGAAGGCGATTTGCTGGATGTGCTGGCGGAGATACAGGCCGCCGCCGACAGCGGACAGGGCGTGCTGGTCGTCGTGAATACCGTGCGGCGGGCGCGGCAGGTGTCGGCGCTGCTGCGCGATAGGGGCTGCGACGTGCTGACGCTGCACGGGCGATTCTGCGGGCGGGATCGCTGGGCGCGGGAACAGGAACTGGAAGCCTTTTTCGGCGCGGGGCGTACTATCTACGCCGGACGGCCTATCGCTGTCACCACGCAGGTCATCGAAGTCAGTCTCGATCTGGATTTCGACACCTGTTTCACCGACCCCGCCCCGCTGGATGCGCTTTTGCAACGCTTCGGGCGCGTCAACCGCCGTATGCGCCTGCCCGATCTGGCGGATGTGCATATCTTCACGCAGCCGACGGGTGCGGATGACCGCATTCCGGTCTATGACCCGGCGCTGGTGCAGAGCAGCCTGCGCGTGATCGCCCGCTATGCTTATCCCTCAAGTGGGAGCGCATTCTCTATCCCTACAGGCTGTGCAAAGCCGTCCTATACCCGGAATGCAATCGGGGCGCT
>CAIVEA010000761.1 GCA_903904765.1 uncultured Chloroflexota bacterium | reverse complement strand
GCAGGGGATGAGGGTGAATGACTCTAAGGCGGTGAATCATGCCCCGTTTTGATGTGACCGCGCTGGGCGAAATGATGCTGCGCTTCAGCGTGCCGGCGGGCGAACGGCTGGAAATGGCGGCCTCGATGGATGTCGCCCCCGGCGGCGCGGAAGGCAATGTCGTTGTGGCGCTCTCGCGTTTGGGACGGCGCTGCGGCTACGTGTCTGCTTTCCCCGACCACGCAGCAGGCCGCCTGATTGCCAATGCGTTGCGTGGCGCAGGTGTGGATACTAGCGCCCTGCTGTGGCGCACCAGCGGGCGGGTGGGGACGTATTTTATCGAGTTCAGCGCCCCGCCGCGCCCGATCAACGTCATTTATGATCGGGCGGACTCGTGCGCCTCCCACCTGACCGCCACCGATCCCGACTGGGATTACCTGCTGGATACGCGCCTGTTGCACATCACCGGAATCACGCCCGCTGTGTCGCCTTCCTGCCGCGAAATGACTGTCGAGGCGGTGCGGCGGGCGCGGGCGGCGGGTGTGGCGCTCAGTTTCGACATCAACTATCGTTCTAAACTGTGGACGGCTACCGAAGCCGCTGCCGCGCTGTGTCCCCTGATCGAAGGTGCGGACATCCTGTTCTGCAAACGCTCGGACGCGGCGCTCCTGTTCGGCTGCGGCGGCGATGCGCCGGAGGCGCTGCGGGCGTTGGCGGCACAGACCGGAGCGCGACAGGTCATCATGACGCAGGGCGATCAGGGCGTGATCGGGTGGAGCGCCGCCGAAGGGGTGGTACATCACGCTCCGGCGCTGCCCGTCGTTATCCTTGACCGCATCGGCGCGGGGGATGCGCTGGCGGCGGGCGTGCTGGATGGTTGGCTGGATGGCGATTTACCGCAGGGGCTGCGGCGCGGGACGGCGCTGGCGGCGCTCTGTTTGAGCCAGCGTGGTGATCTGCTCGTCACTACTCGCGCCGAGATGGATGCATTGCTGGCGGCGGGCGGCGCGGGTGGCGTGCAACGGTAGATTCTCTCGCAAAAAACGCCTTTTGTAGGGACATGGCCTACCATGTCCGCCGCACACAGGCGGACAATACAGGTGTTGTCCCTACGAAAGATGGCGTATTTCCTTTTCGCCCCAATCCCCGATAAAAACTTTCGTCCCGCATAACGGGTGTTGTTCGCACTGAAAAACATTCGGAGTATACTTGGGAACAGTGCCAGTCAATGCTCTGAGGGGAGAGTTTGGTATGTCTACGGTTGTAACCCCGCCAACGAAATCCAAAAGGCGATATGCGTGGAATGAATTGTTCTTCATCAAACGTCGCCCGCACCTGCGCGGTATCCCGCTGAACTGGGAAAAACCCGCATCGGACGATCAATACCAGAAGATGATCCGCGATCAGGGTTTCGTTTCGTGGAAACTGTGGGATGGCCCGGAAGATGTCAGCCAGCATCCGATTTTGCTGCGCGACTTGAAGGATTTGGAGCAGTATTTACTGCCCTCCTTCTTCGAGTTCAGCCAGAAAAGCAAGTATTACCAGAATAAGTTCTATCTGTACCAGTGGATTTTTGTAGTGGGCGCGTTCACCACCACTGTGTTCGGTACGATTGCCGCGCTGTTCACGATTCCGGCGGGTACCGAAGTGGTTTCCACGACGGGCATCAGCAGCGTGAACTGGCAGCAGATCGCCAGCATCGCCACCGCCGTTGTGGGCGCAGTCACCGCTTTCATCACCACCCTCAGCAATCGTGGCGACCCGCAGAAGCGCTGGGGCAAGACTCGCCGCCTGACCGAAGAACTACGCTATCACTATTTCACCTATCTCTCGCACATGGAACCGTATGACACGCCGGATCGCCTGCAAAAGCTGCGGCGCAACGTGATTGATATCCGCGTGAAGGAGCAGGAAAATGGCTGAAATTCCGAACTCTCCGGTAGACCCGATCAGCGATCTCGACCAGATTCCGCACAGCAAAGACGATATTTCGGTGCTGTACCGGATATACATGGAAAAGCGCATTCAGGCGCAGATTGATTTCTATGAGAGCCGCGTGCGCGAGAACCAGTACAACGCCGACATCACCTTCGGTGTGGGCGCGTTCGTGATGACGCTCTCCTCACTGGTGGCGACCATTAGCGCCAGCAGTGGCGGTTCGCCCGCGTTGTCGGTCATCGCGGCGGTGCTACCGGCTTTCGCGGCGCTGCTGGCCTCGTTCCGTCAGTTGTACTCGTGGGAGCGCCAGAGCAACATTTACCGCGACGCACTCATGGGGCTGGAACGGGTGCGTTTACTCGCGCCGGATGATGACCGCATGTCTATAGCCGATCTGACGCGCATTTACCCGCGTCTGGTGACGGGCGGCGAAACGGTATTCACCGCCGAAGTCAACCAGTGGGGGCAGTTCATCCAGAACAAGGACAAATTGGGCGCGGAAGATGCCAAAGACGCGGCCTCGATTCAGAGCATGGTTGCCAACTTCGACCTGACTGATGAACAGCGGCAGGTGATCGCCAGCATCGTCTCCACTGGCAAGCCGGAGAGCGCCGGACAAAGTGGCGACGCAAAAACCACCAGCGACACCCGCGCCACGATTGAGGCTTATGCCATCGCCACGCAGATACAGCATTCCGACCTGATGGACTCGGATCGCCATCTCGAAGCCGATGCGCCCGCCGCCGATGCGCCTGCTGCACCTATGGCGGACGAAATGCCGCTGATGGAACAGGCTGCTGTTGCTGCGCTGCCGGATGTGGATGCTGCGGTGGCCGCCGCCGCTGCGCTGCCCGATATAGATGCCGCCGCCGCCGCGCTGCCCGATGTGGACGCGCCGCCGCCGGAGATGGAACACGAAACCGCCCTCGCGCCCGGTGCGGAACATGCCGCGCCGCCGCCCACCACCAGCAGCGAAACCGAAGACCCCGCCGCGCCAACCTCGGCGGGGTAACTACGCCCCCTGCGCCCAAGCCTCGCAGCAAGCGACAGGGGGGCAAAAAATCACGTCCGTCGCAATAACAAACCGCCCCGCCGGAAATGTTCCCGGTGGGGCGGTTCGTTTTGGGTGATGGAGGTGCCGGACTCTGCCATCCGGGTCCGAAAGATTCGAGGACGCACGTCTACGAGCGTAGTCTATCCTTTGCTTTCGCCGCTGGTAGCTCTGATAGACGAGATATGCCAACGACTAGCCGATGTCTCTTTGGTCTGCCGTATCGGCGTCAACAGACCGCACGCTAATCTTTGGTGTCGCCCGCCGATCCAACCGGACAGCGACGGTCGGGGCGGACGGCTAGCCTCGCAAGGCTAGCAGCTCTTAGGCAGCCTTAGGCGGCTGCGGGCAGAGCGTAAGTGTTATTGTTGGCAGTTATGCCTTGCCCATTTTAACGCGGTTAGGCGCCTCGGCTCGCAGCACGGACTCAGCCTCCCCCGTCGAAGCTAGTTCACCCCCGTGTTGCATGAAATCATTATAGGCTACCTCTGCTGGTCTGTAAAGACCCCTCGTTAACTTTAGGGGCTGCCCCCTAAGCCGTGTCCCTACGAATATCCATTGGTGCGGCGCGGCTCACCCGTTCGTCTCGACCACCCAGATCACAGGTAAGCCGGTTATGCCTTCCAACCGCCACGTCTGGTCATATTGCGCCCCATCGAAGGCCACCCGTGTGCAAATGTAGCGCAAACGGCCTACATCGGCGGGCTGTTCCTCACAGCGCAACGAGTCGAGGAAACCGATCACGCCGAAGGTGGAGCGAGGCCGGATGAGCATACACATACAGCTTGTGAGCAGCATCATCACGAGGGTGAACACGACCATCAAGCGCGGGCGGCGCTTGCCGCGCATCCGGCGCATGTAAACCGGAATCCACGCGAAGAACAGCAGCAGGTAGAGCCAGATGGTGTACTCGAAAAGAGGTGGCGCAAGCCACAGGGGGGCGTAAATGTTGGCGAAGAAGCCGCCAATCAGCACCAGCAGGACGATGACATCATCACGGTATTGGGACATCGTTGCACATCCCGACTCCACTCGAAATCCGATGAGAGAACCCTCATCCTGATTGAACAGAGGAATGCTGGTGGCACGCAGGCGTAAATTCCTCTGTTCAATCACCCTTCTCCCTGAGGGAGAAGGGATGGGGATGAGGGTTATCCCGCAAAAAACCTACCCTTGAAAGGGATTGAGGGGTGAGGGCATTGCCACCAAAATCCGATGACCGCCACAATACACACTCTCTGTTGAAATTGGTATTATACATCCTCGCTTGAATGACCTAGCGACAAGGAGCGCGCATGACCGACAAAATCAAGGTGGGCGTTTACGGTGGTTCGGGCTATGCCGGACAGGATGCCGTCGAAATCCTCGCCCATCACCCGCATGTTGAACTGGTTTTCGCCACATCCAGCACCTATGCGGGCGACCCCGTTCCGTTCACCTCGCTACGCTACATCCCCCACGCTGAGGCCGACTTGAGCACGGTGCAGGCGGTGTTTTTGGCGCTGCCGCATCTGGCCTCCGCGCCGGTGGCTGCCCGCGCCCGCGCTGCTGGGGTGAAATGCGTGGATTTGTCGGCGGATTTGCGCCTCGATACGCCGGAACGCTTCGCCAAATGGTACGCGCATGAGCATCCGCACCCCGAACTGCTGCCCGTCCCCTACGGCCTGCCGGAGTTCAATCGTGAGCGAATCAAGGGCGCAGACCTGATTGCCGCCCCCGGTTGCTACCCCACCACCACCCTGCTCGGCCTGTATCCGCTGCTCAAGAACGGCTGGCTGGTTCCGGGTTCGCCGATCATCGTGGATGCTAAGTCGGGCGTTAGCGGCGCGGGGCGCGAACCCAAGCCGAACACGCATTTTGTGGAAGTGTACGGCAACTTCTCGCCCTACAATCCGGGGCGCGTCCACCGGCATGTGGGCGAAATCGAGCAGGAAATCCTCAAGCTCGATCCGCAGGCCGGCCTGCTCATCTTCACACCGCACCTGCTGCCGGTTGATCGCGGCCTGATGTCCAGTATCTACATCACGCTCAAGGATAATTTCCGCAGCGCAGACGCGCAGGCGCTCTACGAACACACCTACAGCGACGAACCGCTGGTGAAGGTGCTGCCGCCCAAGCAGCAGGCCACGCTCAAGCATGTCGTCAAGACCAACCGTGCCGCCATTAGCCTGACCCCCGTCAGTGATCGCTATTTGCACATCACCAGCGTGACCGACAATCTGCGTAAGGGTGCTTCCGGTCAGGCGGTGCAGTGCTTCAATCTGATGATGGGACTGCCGGAAACGACGGGGTTGCTGTGAGTCCGTTGTTAGCGACGGTTTGCTTCGGCCTGCTGGCCTCGGCCTCATGGGGCATGGGAGATTTTTCCGGCGCGATGGCGACCAAACGCTTGGGTGCGGTGAGCGTGGTGGCAGTATCGCACCTGCTCGGTCTGGTGCTCATGCCACTGGTGGCGCTGCTGGTGCGCGAACCCCTGCCGGAAGCGGGCGATTTGCTGCTGGGGGCGCTGTCCGGCCTGTGCGGGACGGTGGGGCTGGTGGCACTGTACCGGGCGCTTTCCAGCGGGCGCATGGGGATCGCTGCGCCTGTCGCCTCGGTCATCAGCGCCGGATTGCCGCTGCTGCTCAGTCTGGCGCTCGGTCATCTGCCGGGGACATTTCAGGCCATCGGGTTCGTGTGCGGCCTCATCAGCGTATGGCTGATCGGGCGCACGGTGGACATGACCAATGACCGCAGCGGGTTGGGCATGGCAGTGGTGGCGGGCGTGGGTTTCGCGGCCTTCTTCATCTGCCTTGACCGCATTCAGTCCACCGCCATCTTCTGGCCTTTGACGGCTGCCCGCGCCGCCTCTACTTCTGTAATGATGGGCGTGGCGCTGTATTCGGGTCGCCCGCTGCTGGCGCAAGATCGGCGCATCATGCTGGCGGTGGCGGGTGCTGGCATGCTGGATGTGCTGGGCAACGTGGGCTTTGTGCTGGCGACGCAAAACGGCGAGTTGGGTGTGGCGGCTGTCGTGTCGGCGCTGTATCCCGCCATGACGGTGTTGCTGGCGCGGATATTCCTGCGCGAACACGTCACCCGCTGGCAGGGGGTCGGCATCGGGCTGGCGCTGGCGGCTGTCGCCTTGATCTCGATGGGCTAAATGGTGAGTCCGATACTGGCAACCGTGTTCTTCGGGCTGATGGCCTCGGCCTCATGGGGAATCGGGGATTTCACGGGCGGGGTGGCCTCCAAACGTCTGGGCGCGATCAGCGTGGTGACGGTTTCGCACCTGACCGGACTGCTCATGCTGCCGCTGATCGCCCTCCTGCTGCATGAACCGCTGCCCGCCCCGCGTGATTTGCTGGTGGGCGCGGTGTCGGGATTGTGCGGCACAACCGGACTGGTGGCGCTGTACCGGGCGCTCTCCAGCGGGCGCATGGGGATTGCCGCGCCGGTGTCCTAGGTCATCAGCGCCGCGCTGCCGCTGCTGTTCAGCCTTTTTCTCGGTCATGTGCCGGGGGTGTTTCAGGCCATCGGGTTCGTGTGCGGCCTCGCCAGCGTGTGGCTGGTGGGACAGGAAGCGGGCGCAACCCGCGAACGTTCCGGTCTGGGCATGGCGATCATCGCCGGCGTGGGGTTTTCGGGCTTTCTGATCGGCCTCGACCAGATCGAGTCCACTGCTATTTTCTGGCCGCTGACCGCCGCCCGCACCACGTCCACCATCATGATCGTGGCGATTGTCCTGCTATCGCGCCGTTCGCTGCGGGCGGATACGCCCATCACGCTGCTGGCGATGTTCACCTCCGGCGTTCTGGATGTGGTGGCGGATGTGGCCTTCATCCTCGCCACCCGCAACGGCGAGTTAGGCGTGGCGGCAGTGGTATCGGCGCTGTATCCGGCGGTGACGGTGCTGCTGGCGCGGACGTTCCTACGTGAACACATCACCCGCTGGCAGGGGGTCGGCATTTCGCTGGCACTGGTGGCGGTGGCATTGATTTCGATAGGCTAAAATCGGGGAATGACGGAAGCGCAGGGAATGAAGAAGGGAACGAAGATGAGCGAACCGCTGGTGGTCAAAGTAAGCGGGCATGAACTGGATGACACAGCTTTTCTCGCAGCCTTCGCCGCCGCGTTGAAGGCGCTGGCTGTTCCGGTGGTGGTGGTGCATGGCGGCGGCGCAGAAATTTCCGCGCTGCAAAAGAGCTTCGGCATCGAGCCGCGCTATCTGGACGGCGTGCGTATCACCGATGCGGACTCGCTGCGTGTGGTGGAGATGGTGCTGTGCGGCACGGTCAACACCCGTCTGGTGCGGGTGCTGCTGGCGGCGGGGCTGGATGCACAGGGACTCAGCGGTGTCGATCGTGGCGTGGTGCGTGCAACACCCATGACGGGCATGGCACAGGATATGGGCTTTACGGGCGCGGTGGGCGAGGTGCGCGCCGACGTGCTGCGCGGCTTGCTGGCTGAAGGCGTGACTCCGGTGCTGTCGCCCGTGTGTCTGGGGCCGGAGAGCGCGTTGAACGTGAATGCCGATCATGTGGCGGGCGCGGTGGCGGCGGCGCTGGGGGCGCGGCGCGTGATCTTCCTGACGAATGTGCCGGGGGTGATGGTGGGCGGCGTGGTGCAGCCGGTGT
>CAIVEA010000760.1 GCA_903904765.1 uncultured Chloroflexota bacterium | reverse complement strand
TGTTGATCGGGTGCGCGGCCTGTGCGCCGTCCCCGGAGTCGGACGTGCTGCCCACGCTGGCCGCACTACCGACTCTGATTCCGTCGGTCACACCCATCCCGACGCTGCCCCCGCCGACTATGACACCACTGCCCAGCGCCACCCCGCCTTTCTACGAGGCGTTAGGGACGTTGATCGGCGCGATTCAACCGGGCGCGGCGCTGCAAGGGCATTTTGAGTCCGCACAGGCGCGGGATGTGTACCGCTTGCGGGCAGGGACAGGCGTGTATCTGAACGCCGATATGGAGCGTTTGACCGGACAGGTAGACCCGCTGCTGCGCCTGTTCAGCCCGTCCGGTGAGGAAATTGCCGCTGACGACAATGCGGGTGGCGAACGTGGTGCGCGGCTGCGGAATGTGCGTCTGGATGCAGGCGGGGATTACATCCTGCAAGTGTGGGGGCGCGGCTTCAGCGGCGATTACCGGCTGGCGCTCACGCTCGGCTCTGCGCCCGTTTCGGTGACAGCGGTGCAGGTGGTCATCCCCAGCGCCACACCCTTCCCCGAAAGTCCCCCGCCGACGGCTGCACCCGCCATCAACGGACAACTGCTATTCGACCACGCGCCCGTGAACGCCACTTTAGACGCGGCGACGGGCGTGCTGCGCTTCTCGTTGCTGGCGGCGCAGGGGCAGCCCATCACCATCGGGGCGGTTCCGGCGCTCAACTCGGCGGTACGGCTGCGGCTGGAACTGATTGACCCCGAAGGCTCGTTGGCCGCCACCGCCGCTGCCGAAGCTGATGGCAGCGCCTTGATCGCGGCCTATCCCGCTGCCATGACCGGAACGTACAGCCTGTTCATCACGCCCGAAAACGGCAGCGCGGGTGCGTTCAGCCTATCCTACGGCATCGGCTCGTCGCGGGCGGAAACGCGGCGCGGCCTGACCGTCCCTGACCAACTGTACAGCGGCGAAATCGCCCGGCGCGGCCTGCGCGACGGTTGGACGCTCGATCTGACGGCGGGGATGGTGGTCAGTGCCGCCGTCAAACCGCTGATTCCCGGCCTGAATCCGGCGCTGGAATTGACCGCGCCGGATGGCTCGATGGTGGCGCTGGCAACCTCGCAGCGCGGCGGAGAAGCGCAAATCGCCAGCGCACGGGTTCCGCTGAACGGGCGCTATATGCTGCGCGTGAGCAGCATGGATGCGGGTGGGGCGGGCGCGTATACGCTGGTATGGCGCTTGATCGAAGCGCCAGCCACACCCACGCCGCCACCGATCACGGTGCTGTTGATGGCCTTCGAGGACAGTGCGCCCGATCGCACTTACGTGTACTATCCGTTCTTTGGGGAGGCGGGGACGATGGTGGAAATCCGTGTGGTGGCGGCACAAGGCAGCGGTTTTGACCCTGTGCTTGGCCTGCTCGCGCCGGATGGCAGTTTGCTGGCTGAAGCTGACGACGATGGGAGCGATTTGAACCCGCGCTTGCAAATGCGCTTGCCGCAGGATGGCACATACCGTGTGCGGGTGAACGGCTATCAGACGGGCGGGGTGTTCACCCTCACGGTGCAGGCGCAGGTCGGCTCTTAGCGCGTTAGTCCAGCAGCACCGCGCCGCGTATATCCAGCATGTGCGTCAGGCTATCGAAATCGGCGGTTGTCCCGCCCACCACCACATCCACTTTGGGATGCGGGTGGCGGTAGGCTTGCAGCGCATTCAGGCAGGCGGCGCCGTCAGCGGGGGACAGCGCATCCACGCCGTCCAGCAGCAGCGCCAGCCGATCATCCGCCACTAGCTCCGCCGAAATCGCGCTGCGGGTGGCTTCTGCCGCTACCCATGCCTCGAATGACCCGCTGAAGTCCTGCGCCTGCAAGCGCAACGGGAAAGGACGCGAGTGATCGGCGGCTGACCGCGTTCGCAGCGCCGAGTCCAGTTCTTCCCACGCACGCCCCCGTGCCGCTGCGCTTCCCAGCAGGAGCATTTGCCCTAGCAGATCGTCAAACACCTGCGCCAGCGGTTTGCCCGCCAGCGGATATTCGCCATAGTCGGTGTGGCGCAGCACCCCGCTGACGGGGAGCGTTTGCCAGTCGGAGAAAGGGTCTTGTTTCTCAATTGTGCCCGTTGCTGTGTCAGTGGGCAGGTCTTGTTCCTCAATCGTGTTCGTCGCCCCGCCGGGGACGGGTTCGGGTTTGAGCAGGCTTTGGTCAGCGAGAGTATAAGCGGATTTGGCAGACCAGCGACGCATGAGGAAAGTCAGCAGCAGGACGAGCGCGGCGATGACGGCAATGAGCGCCGGAATGATAATCCCCGCATTCTGTGCAAGCCCTTCCAACGACCATAGCGGCGTTTCGGTGGGAACCTGTGTGCCTATGGTCGGCGGGGTACTCGTCGGGGTAACGGGCGGGTTGCCAGCATTGAACAGCAGCGGCAGCGCCACGATAGCTAGCGCCGCAAATACCGCCACAAGGCTCAACGTCCGCAGCGGCGAGGCGCTCTTGCGGCGGGATGGGGCTTGCGCGGGCGGCATAACCAGAATATCCGAAAGAGGCGTAGTAGATTGGCGCTGCGGCGCAACCGGTTGCGGCGGCGGGGGGACGACGGGTTGCTGCACGGGCGGCGGGGGGGGCGGCGCTGCGTTGGACTCCGCTTCTTTGGATGCTTCCGGTGACGGCTCTTTAGGCGCTTCCGGCAGGCTGGCAGCGCCTTGCTGCTGCGCGTTCAGTTCGTCCAACCGCGCCCGCAGCGCCTCGAAACCGTTGACCTCGTTGTTCACGAAATCAATGTACTGGATGGAAACGAAGATATACAGCGGTTTGCAGTCCTGATGGCGCAGGGGAACAACCGGCTTATTCTGCTGCGCGAGGAAATAATCCACCTCGGCCATGACTTCCCGCGATTGCTGTGCTTCTTCCGTCAGCACCACCACCAGCGCATCGGACGTATCTAGCCCTTGCTGAATTTTGTGGCGGAAATATTCGCCGGGGCGGATGTTGTCCACATCCAGCCACGTCGGGTAGCCCCAGTCTTTCAGGTGGGTTTGCAGCGCACGGGCAAACGGGCGGTATTCGCTCTTGTAGGAGATGAACACTTTCAATGTCACGGCGCATTCCGTTCGGTTGTGACGATCACCGTTGCCATTATAGTCCCAAACGGCGAATGACCGCCTGACAGGACAGGGGGACAGAGCTTTCATGGGTAGGCTTTTGAAGAACCTCACCCCTCAGTCCCCTCTCCAACACGCGGAGTACCGCTTTGGAGAGGGGAAGTAAGATGGTATTACACCCTTCGCCCTGAGGGAGAAGGTAATGGGTCGGGGGAACGCCTGCGGCGCGCAAGCGTATAT
>CAIVEA010000759.1 GCA_903904765.1 uncultured Chloroflexota bacterium | reverse complement strand
TGATCGAGCCGACGGAAACGATATTACTCACACAGGCGGGCATACTGATCTGGTTGGGAGTGCTGTTGTTGCCGCTGGCGGCGAATACCACCACGCCGGCGCTGTACAGCCGGTTCACGATGTCGGTCAGCGCGGGATAGGTCGCATCGCAGTTGCCGGTATAGCCGCCGCCGCCGAGGCTGAGGTTCACAAGGCGGATGTTGTACAGAGTGCGGTTCAGGTATACCCATTCCAGTCCGCGCACGACATCTGAAAAGTAGCCACTACCCATGTCATCGAGGACTTTGACGGCTACAATGCCCGCGTTGCTGGCGATGCCACGATAGGTGTTGTTGTTGGAGGTGATGATGCCACTCACATGCGTACCGTGCCCGTGACCATCACGGGCGTTGCTGCTGGTACTGCGGGTGCTGCTGGGACAGCCCCGCGTGACGAAGCATTGTTGCGCGAGGATGCTGTCATTCAGATTGGGGTGCGTGCCGATGCCTGTATCCAGCACTGCTACTGTTACGCCGCGTCCGGTCAGTCCGTAGCCCCTTTCGACGGCAGGGACGTGCATGAGCGCACGGCTCTCGGCAAGCGAGGCGTAAACCGGCACATCCAACTGAACCGAGGCCACCAGCGGGTTCTCTTGCAGCGCGACCAGCCCATTTTCGGTGACTTCGGCGGCGATGGCCGGCACGATCTGGAAGGGCGCGGCGGATTCGATCTGGTTGGTAGGTAGGTCAGCGATAACTGCCGCCTGCTGACGGGGCAGCGACATGCTCATCGCCGCCGCGCCGGAGACAGCCGCTTGCGGGGTGTTCAGCACCACGATGACCTGCACCGTGTCCTGCTGCTGGAAGGCGGCGATCACGTCGTTCGATACGCCCGACATATCGCTCTGCACGGTTAACGGGCTGACGAACGTCTCCAAAATGAGCGTGTCCAGAAAGACTATGCCGTTGATGGCCTCGATGCGGAGATGATGCGGGCTGGCGGATAGATCGCTCAGGCGGATTTCTTCGCGGTTGGCGCTGGTTTGCTGCGTAGTGACGAGGGTTTGACGCGGGTTGCCATCCAGCACCAACGTAAAGGCGGCGTTGGTGAGGCCGTTCAGGTAGGTTAGGGTGATGTCCGTGCCGCCGAAGAATACCTCCAGCACATCTCCGGTGGTGCCGCTGCTGCTCAACACCTGTCCACCGCTGGCGTTCGGTGCGGTGGTGAACTGCCACTGACCGTAACGGCTGAGGTGATTGTCCTCGGCTTCGGCAACCATCCGGTCAGACGGGATGGCGGTGGCGGCAGGTGTGACGGTTGCGCTTAGTGTGGGCGTGGGCGCGAATCCGGTAGGTGTGGATACAGATTCGGTGGGCGTGGGTAGCACTTCGGTGGGGGTGGGCGCGTCTGGTGTGTTCTCTACGGGTGTAGGTTGCGGGATAGCGGTGGCCGTGGGATACAGGCTGTAGTCCACTTCGGGGACGAACAGGAAGAAATCATCAGCCAGCAGCGGTGCATCCCCGCTGGCAACGATCTCGATATTGCCGGGGGGCAGCGGGGCGCTGTCTTGTAGGGCGATCCACTCGATCTCATCCACCGTCACGCGCAGAATATCGTTGATGACCGAAAGCTGGAGCGTGTGCCAGCCAGTGACGGGCGGGAGTGCCACCGAAGCCAGCAGCGCATCCCCGCGCAATAGGCGCAGTAGGCCACTGGAATCGAGGATGGTGGTGTAACGACTTGACTCGCTCACACGCAGGCTGAGCGAGATACTGCCGCCGCTGAGGGCGAAGCGCAGGCGGGCGCTGGCGTTGAAGAACGCGCCTTTGGTCAGGCGGGCGGGGTTGGCGCTGACGGTTTGAAGGGCGTAGCCTGTCCCTTCTGGCATGGGGACGAGCGACCAGCCTTCGCTCAACTGCCAGTGTGACAGATCGCCGCTGTCCAGCAGGTCGCGGACGAGCAGATGTAGTGGGGACTCGGTAGGTAGGGGAGGCGGCGCGGTGGGCGCGTCCGGCGTGCTGTCCACAAGGGTGGGTAGGGGCGTTTCGGTGATGGTGACGACGGGCGCATCCAGCGTAGGTTCGGTGGGCGTAGGCAGGCCAGTGGATTGTTCCGGGGGCGGCACATCGGCGGTGCTGGTGGTTTCGATAGGGACATCGGTGGGCAGCGGCGCATCCGGTAGGCTATTTTGGGTGCTATCCTGTGCGTTTAGGAAGGCTGCGCTCAATCCCACGATCAGCAGCACGAAAAAAATCAGGAATCGAGATCGTTTGCGCTGTGATTGACGCATGAATATACATACTTTCCCGTACAGAGGTGTTTATCTATTTATTGTACGATAGCCTGTCTGGAATCGAGATAACAATTTGCAACAGATGACTCTTTTTTACGCAGAATGGTTTGCGTCCTAGATTTTGCAAATCAGGTATAGTCGAGCGCGTTTAACCTTCATTCTTGTTGCTTGCAGGTGTTGTTATGGAAACATGGAGTCGTCGTCTGACGGTGCTGCCGGGGTATATCGGCGCGGGAGTCATCATTTTCGGCTGCGTGGTTGCCGCCCTCGGTTATGTTGGGACGGGTGGGGAGCACTACTCGCTGTTGCGCTATTTTGTCTCCGAACTCGGTCACACGCAGGAATCCGAACTCTCCGCTGTCTTTAATAGCTGTCTATTTATCGGCGGCATTTTCTCCGGGGTGTTCATGCTGGGCGTGGGCTTGAGTTTCCGCTGGATTGCGGGTTATGCCTTCGCTATCGCTGGTGTGGTGGTGGCGGGGGGCGGGGCGCTGGTGGGCGTGTACCCGATGGACGTGAATCTGCCCATGCACCGACAGGTGGCGCTGCTATTCTTTCAGGGGTCACTGGTGTTGATGGGCGCGTACTCGCTGCTGGTGCTATTGCCCGGTCAGCGCGTGTATCCCCGCTGGATGGCTTTTACCACGCTGCCGATGATCGTCTCGAACGCTATCTTGCTGCGGATCATTTTCTCCAGTGGTGTGAGTGCGCTGGCAAAACCGGAGGGCGGGCGGCCTGAGTTTTGGCCTGTCACCGTTGCCGAGTGGGGTGTGATTATTTTCCTGCTGCTGTGGGTGCTGCTGGTGTCCTACTACCGGATGCGCCACCGCCCCGCCGCTTGATTCCTCCACCATGCGCCTCAAGCGAAGCACCCCCTTCAGTACATTCTGAAAGGGGCTGTTGATGTGGGTCGCATAACTATTTTGTAGATTCTCATGCACATTTTTTGCGAATGCCTATAATGACGTTACCAATGACGTGATTACAGGTAAAATTAAATACCACATGCCCGGAATATTCATTTCATATTCCCGCCGCGATAAAGCTGTTGTCCAAACGCTCGTAGATCGCCTCAAAGCCGGTGGGCGTGATGTGTGGGTGGATTGGCAGGACATCCCTTGGACGGCGGATTGGTGGCACGAGATTTCGGAAGGTATCGAACACTCCGATAACTTTGTGTTCGTCCTCAGCCCATCGTCGCTATCTTCGCTGGTGTGCAACTTTGAAGTGGCGCACGCCATCGCGCAGAACAAGCGCATCGTCCCAATTGTCATCGAACAGGCCGACCAGCGGCAGGCGCACAGCCTCCTCAAAGCGTCACCGCTGGATGATGTGGGCAAGCGCATTTTGCATCTCCGCAATTTAGATGATGTGCTGGATAACAACTGGCAATACCTTGCCCGCCATAACTGGTTGTTCTTCAATGATCCGCAAACGTTGGATCGTTCATTTGCCAACCTGACAAACGCGCTAGATACCGATCTTGACCATGTGCGTGACCACACTCGTTTTCTGGTGCAGGCGCGGGAATGGGATGCCAAAGCCCGCGACAGCAGCTTTTTGCTGGTGGGCAAAGAGATTGCGGAGGCTGAACGCTGGCTGAGCGCGGGCGCGACCAAAATCCCGCCGCCCACGCCGCTGCATTCGGAGCATATTTACACCAGTCGTCACCACGCCACCAATCAACAGCGGCGGATACTGGTAGGCGTGAGCATCGGTCTGGTAGTCACGGTGATTCTGGCGCTGGCGGCGGTTTTGCTGTGGCAACAGGCTTCGCTAGAGCGTGATCGTGCCGATTTGCAGGCGCAGATTGCGCGTTCCGGGCGCGTCTCGCTACAAGGGTTGCTCCAACTGGATGAAGGTCATCTAGATTCGGCGTTGCTGCTGGCAGTACAGGCCATGGGAATCCGCGACAGCCGCGAGTCGCGCAGTAGTTTGCTCACCAGTTTGCAAAGTGCCCCGCGTTTGGATCGTTTTCTGCAAACCGAGACAAATGCCGAGGTGAACGGAATCGCTTACCGACCCGATGGCAAACAGGCCGCCGTATCGGATTCGCAGGGGCGTATCATGCTGTGGGATACCGTCAACCTGCGGCTTTCTGGCGAACCGCTGCTGGGGCATGAGAGCGATGCGTGGTGTGTGGCTTATAGCCCGGACGGGCAAACGCTGGCCTCGGTGGGCGCGGATGGCAAATTGCTGTTGTGGGATGCGAATAGCGGTCAACTCAAGGCCGAAACCGAGGCGCTGGACGATGAGATTTATGTGGTCAGATTCAGCCCGGATGGGCGTTTGATTGCCACCGGACACGCTGATTATCTGGTGCGCCTGTGGGACGCGACCACGCTTGAACTTCTGAGCGAGAATTTGGAGGCGCATGAGGATTATGTGGAAGCACTGGCCTTCAGCCCAGATAGCAAAACACTCGCTTCAGGCGACGATAGTGGTCAAATCTTGCTATGGGATGTCAGTCATCCTCATGAACCGGAGCAGGCGCTTGATCTAGAAGGTCACGAGAACGCGGTGCTGGCGCTGGATTTTAGCCCGGATGGGGAACGGTTAGCATCCGGCAGCGCCGATAATACCTTGCGCTTGTGGACAGTAGACACGGGTGAGGAAGTCGGTCAACCATTGACCGACCATACTGGTTGGGTGTCGGCGGTGCAATACAGCGCCGATGGTCAATTGCTGGTCAGCGCCAGCTACGATGGAACGCTCATTTTGCGCGACCCGATCACCGGACGACGTTTGACAGATGTGCCGCCCTTAAACGCGCATTCCGGCAGGGTGACGATGTTCGCCATCAGTCCGGACTCTGCACATTTGCTGACTGGCGATAGTGACGGCAATCTTCTGGTGTGGAATGTTCACCAAGATCAACCCTTGAGCCACGTCCTCGCTCATCGTGATACCGAGATAGACAGCCTTGCCTTCAGTCCCGATGGCATGCATATCTTGTCGGGCGATCATGCTGGTAATGCCGAAGGCAGCGCCACAATCTGGGACGTACAAACCGGAGCCAGCCTGTTCGACCCCTTTAAGGTGGGGCGCGAAGTGGTGGCGGTGGCCTATAGTCCTGATGGGAGTATGTTCGCTTATGCTGTGGCGGATGGGACGCTGGTGCTGCGATCTGCCAGCACGGGCGAGGAAGTGGGGACGCTGACGGCGCATACAGGTTCGATACGCGATATGGCCTTTAGCCCGGATGGGATGCGGCTTGCCAGCGCCAGCGAAGATGGCAGCGTGCGCGTGTGGCAAGTCTCCGACTTGTCGCAGGTGGCGCAATTGCAGCATGAGCCGTTCGTGATGGCGCTGGCGTTCAGCCCGGATGGGACGTGGTTGGCGCTAGGGGATGAAAGTGGTGGTGTGGCCTTGTGGAACACGACACAGCCTTCGACTCGCGAGTTCACGCTGGCGCACAGCGGCGCGATCAGCAGCCTGACCTTCAACCATAGGGGCGATATGCTGGCTTCTGCCAGCCGCGATAACACCGTCGTGCTATGGGATGTACAGGCGGGCATGATGCGCGGCTTGCCCCTGAGTGGGCATGATAACTGGGTGCTGGATGTGACCTTCAGCCCGGATGATCGTATGCTGGCTTCCAGCAGCCGCGATACCAGTATTATCCTATGGGATGTAGGAACGCAGCACATGATCGGCACGCCGTTGGAAGGTTCAGGCGATTGGGTGTGGAGCATCGCATTCAGCCCGGACGGAAAGACGCTGGCTTCGGGCGCACGGAATGGTGACATCCGCCTGTGGGTGGTTGACCCGCAAGCGTGGATACAACGCGCCTGCACGGTGGCTGGCCGTCCGCTAAATGCTGAGGAGCGCAATCTGTATCTGGCGGACGTGACCACATTGAGTACGGCTTGTGATGGATGAAGGGGACATGATGAAACGCTTAGGACTCACCCCGCTGCTGGTGGGGATACTACTGGTGCTATTCGGCCTGCCTTCGCAGTGGGTGCAGCCCGCACAAACGGGGGACTGCGCTCAGGTCGCTCGTAGTGTGATGACAGCGGTGCAGGAGGTGTGCGATGGTCTGAAGCGCGATCATATATGCTATGGCAACGTGAGCATTGAGGCTCAACCTGCCGCTGGTGTGAGCGATTTGCGTTTCACGCAGCAGGGGGACACGGCGAATATACAGGATGTGGGTTCGCTCAAGCTCAAGTCACTGGACATCAACAGTTCAGAGTGGGGCGTGGCGCTGATGAAAGTGAAGGCCAGCCTAGCCGATGACTCGGCACAGAACGTAACCATCCTGCTGTTCGGGAATGTCGAGGTCAAGAATCAGGGCGCTGACCTTGGGAACTTGCCGATGACGGTTCGATCTGCCGCCAATGTGCGTTTGCGTCCGGTTGCGTCCGCGCCGCTGGTCGGGTCGCTCCCCGTGAATAGTGATGTGGTGGCGAACGGACGCATGACGAATAACGTCAACGAGCTATGGGTTCGCATCCAGTTTGCGGCTGCGCCCGGAGGCGTGGGCTGGGTGCTGGCTGCCGCGCTGACCGCTGGTAAAGGGGATGTGAACAGCCTGACGGCAGTGACCAGCACCAACGATCACCTCTACGGGCCGATGCAGGCTTTCACCTTCACCAGCGGCAAAGATGATAGCCCATGCGAAGAAGCGCCTGAAAGCGGCATCACCATTCAAACGCCGAAGGGTAAAGGGCAGATCAGCCTGCTCATTAACGAGGTGAATGTGCAGATCGGCTCTACGGCTTATTTTCAAGCTGTTCCCGGCGAGGAGATGCGGATTAGAACGCTCGAAGGGCATTTGATTGTGTCGTCGGACGGCGAAACCCGTTTACTGCCGCCCGGCACGATGTTGGATGTGCCACTGGACGAGGAGGGTAACGCCGATGGGCCGCCTTCCGAACCCGAATCGTATGACGAAACCGAGATGAACTTGTTGAATGTGGCGCTGAATACGAACATGCTCGATCGGCGGGTGAATGTGCCGCTGCCGATGGATGAGGATTATCTGGACGAGTTTAACGCCTACTTCAATCAGGATGATAGCGAGTTCTTTGACGGTGATGGCAACGACTATCTGTTTGCGGATTTTTTCGATAGCTACTTTAACGGCGACCTGACGGATAACACGGGTAACGCCGACCTGCCCGAAGGGGTGGATTTTGGTAGCGATATATCCGGCGCGCTGGTCGAATACTGGGCATCCGGTGATGTGCCGTCGGAGTACGCGGATGAGTTCGCGCAGGCCACGCTGGAGGAACTAGACCCCGACGCGCAAGATCAATTCTTTGAGACGCTCAGCGAACAGGATGACCCCGCGCTGATGGAAGATCTGGGGCAGGTGTACGAGGATGTCACGGGTTCGCCGGATGGTGGTGGTGGCGATTACACCGACAGCGGTAGTGGCGACTATACGGACAGTGGCAGCGGTGACTATACCGATGGCAGTGGCGACTCATCGGGTTATACCGACCCGCCACCCGATTCGGGCGATCCCCCACCGGATGATCCCGGCAGCGGGTGAGTGGGTTTGACCCTCATCCCCTGTTTGAACAGGGGAACGCCTGCGGCGCACAAGCGTAAATTCCCCTGTTCAAACAGCCTTCTCCCTCATGGCGAAGGGAGGTCAGACAAAGGCGGTCATTCGTAGGACACGACGCAAGTCGTGTCCTCTTACATTTTTGCGGGGAACAATCGGACGTGTCCCTACGGAGTGAGTGTGGTTTTCGGCTCAGTCACGCAAGATGCGGACGTGGCGCTGCGGCTCTGCGCCCTGACTTTCGGAGTACAGCCGCGCTTCCCGCGCCATCTCATGCTGGCGGCGGCGGGTTTCGGCATCCTGCGGCAGCAAATCCACATATTCCGCGCCGCCGCGCACTCGCTGAATGGCGGCCTTCGCTTCCGCCATCGCTTCGCCGAAAGCATCCCCGTTGCGTTCCACATCCAGCCCGAACAGGTCAATCAGGAAAGCTTCCATCTGCGAGACGGTGTTGGCGCGTAGCACGTAGATGGGCGTGCCGCGCCGTTCGGCATCCACGATCAGGCGCGGACGGCGGCGGTAGTAGTTCTTGAGCGTGACGATGGCCTCGGCCTGCCCGAAGTCATCCATGATGGAGGCCGGCACATGCAGCCGCCGCGCCGATTGCTGCAAGCGGTTACGCGCCACGCCATAGGCGTACAGCCGGACGGGGTTGCCCGTCGTGATCGGTGCGGCGGGGTTCGCGGCGGCTGCGCTGGCGGCGCTGCTGCGTGGTTCACCCATGTCCGCCATGACCGGAACTAACCGCCCGCGCCGCGCCTGTCCGTTGCCGTTGCCGCTGTTCACGTTCACCGCACCATTTGCGTTGCGTCCGTTGCGTTCGCTCCCGGTTTTCGGCTCCGGCACAAGGGTTTCAACCTCGATTTCGCCCGCATCGTTGCGCGAACGAATCTCGACGGGCAGCGGGCGACCCCGTAGCTGACCATCCACCGCCGCCGAGACATCCTCATGCACCACCAGCCGATCACGGGTTTGAATCTCGATCAGCACATCGAAGGTGGGCGGGGCGCGCCGTTCCAGCACCGATTTTTGCGTGCCGCGCCGCCGCGCTTCCTCGTCCGAGAGCGTGACCGACTCGATGCCGCCCACCAGATCGGACAGGGTGGGGTTGAGCATCAGGTTTTCCAGCGCGTTGCCATGCGCCGTGCCGATGAGCTGTACGCCGCGTTCGGCGATGGTGCGGGCGGCCTGCGCTTCCAGTTCGCGCCCGATTTCGTCAATCACGATCACTTCGGGGTTGTGGTTTTCCACCGCCTCGATCATGACTTCGTGCTGGCGTTCCGGTTGCGACACCTGCATCCGCCGCGAACGGCCAATCGCCGGATGCGGCACATCGCCGTCCCCGCCGATTTCGTTGGACGTGTCCACGATCACCACGCGCTTGTGTTCAGCCAGCACACGGGCGGCCTCACGCAACATAGTGGTTTTGCCCACGCCGGGCGGCCCCATCATGAGGATGCTCTGCCCGGACTCGATCAAATCTTGAATGATGTCAATCGTGCCGTACACCGCCCGTCCTACGCGGCAGGTCAGGCCGACCACATCCCCGCGCCGGTTACGGATGGCCGAGATGCGGTGCAGCGTGCGTTCCATGCCGGCGCGGTTGTCGTTATCGAACGTGCCGATGGCCGAGACAATCGCGTTCAAATCCTCGCGGCTGACTTCGGTTTCCAGCAGCGTGTACTCGCCTTCGACATACCGTGCCGTCGGGTAGCGCCCCAGATCGAGGACGATTTCGAGGAGTTCATCGGTATTGCCAAGATGGTCGAGGGCCGCTTCGAGGTGATCGGGCAGAACTCGCTTGAGTTCCAGAATGTTGTCCGTTATGCGTCGTTCCATAGGGGAGATTGTCTGCTCCTGATAAATTGGTCGGTAGC
>CAIVEA010000758.1 GCA_903904765.1 uncultured Chloroflexota bacterium | reverse complement strand
GCATCGCCAGCACCGCCAGCGTGCCGTTATCAGACGCAGCCAAGCGCCCCAGCAGCACCACCGCACCCAACCATGAGGCTACTTGGAGCAGCCCCAACGCGCCCAGCGCCAGAATCTTGCCGGACAAAAGCTGTGTGGGGCGCATGGTCGAAATCAGCACTTCGATCATGCGCGTTTCCTTCTCCTCGATCACCGTCTGCATGAGATACCCGTTGGTCATGAATACGCTCAACATCAGCGTCACCGCGAAGATGTAGACCATCACGAAATCCACATCGAAGTTGCTGGCGGTCTGTCCGCTGGCATCGCGCTGCAAGTTGATCTGCGAGATGGTGGCCGGCGCGACGAGGCGTTGAAACAACAGCTTATCCACACCCTGCGACAACTGGCGCAAGATCATCTCGCGCATGAGCGCATCATTGACCATATTCATCGAGAAGCGCGGCATGACCAGCGTGACCTTGCCCGTCTGCATATAGTCCGCCGCGATCACGTAGTACACATCAATCGCGCCCGTCCGCAGCGCCTCCGCTGCCGATTCGACATCAAGATACGAATGCAGGATGCCATCCAGTCCCACCGCCGAGGCAAACTCGCCCGACAGGTCTACAAAGCCTGCGCTGCGAATCCCGCCGAACGGGTCTACTTGCTCACTGCTGGGCGGCGGGGCGCTGTCGGTGGTGCGCTCGTTGATGACGCGATAGCCCATATAGCCGATCATGGCAATCATCGGGATGCCGAAGGTCGCGAACAGGAAGCCGCGCCGCCGGAAATTACGCCCTAGCTCGTACCAGAATACATTCCAGATATGCCCGATCATCGGCGCACCTCCTCGCCTACCATCCGCACATCCGCAGTGCGGGGCGCACGCATCACACGGAATACCTGCCGCAGCGTGGGACGCTTGCCATAATGCAGCACGGCCCATTTGAACACCTTCGCCGACCCCAACGCAATCCCGAAGGTGGTCATGAATAGGATGAGCAGACTGGCGACCATCTGCACGGGCGGCACTACGCCAAATCCCAACCGGAACAGAATACTCATCGGCGCGGTGAACGGAATCATCGTCAGGATGACAGCGGTTGTCCCGTTCGGCTCCGAGATGAAACTGGTGATGAAGAAGAACGGGATGATGAACAGGAGCGAGATCACCGTCGAAAACTGGCGGCTCTCCTGTTCCGAACCGGAAATCGCGCCGATGCCGGCCATCAGCGTCGAAAGCAAGAAGTAGCTGAGGACGTAGTACACCCCGAACACGATCACCAGATCAATCGGGAACACAATCCCCTTCAGGAACGGAAAGGCCTGCCCAACGGTCATCAGCACCAGCCCCGCCGCGCCCCACACCACCAATTGCGTCAGCCCCAGCAGGCCGAGTCCGATGATTTTGCCCATTAGCAATTGCAGCGGCGTGATGCTCGTCACCAGTATCTCGATGACGCGGTTGGTCTTTTCTTCCACAATGCCACTCATCAAGAAGCCGCTGGTCACGCCCGAGGACATCATGAACAACATGGCGAAAATCATCGGCAGGAAGAACAGTGCCGGGAAGTTGGCTTCGGTCAGCGTGCGTCCGGTGTCTTTTATGAGGATGTCCATTAGCACCGGATTCTGGATGCGCTCAAATGGAATGTTGGAAGGCAGCAGCGGCATCAGGTTCGCCAGCAGCAGCGCGCTCACCTCATCATCCAGCGCCGATGGCACTGTGCCGTAGCTGTAGATGCTCACCTGCCCACTGCGCTTATAGTCGGCAGGCACGCGCACATACGCGCCAATCGTTGCGTCGTCTAAGGCTTGGCGGGCGCTGGTTTCATCTGCGAAGAACTCAAACGTCACTTCCGAATCAGGCGGGATAATCTGCCCATCCAGCAATCCCGAAGAATCCGCTACACCGACCACACCCACCTGTGCCAGATCAGTCTCGCTGTTATCCATCACTGCAAAGATGATGAACCACATGGCGAAGGTGAACAGCGGCACACCGAACACCGCAAACAGGAACGAGCGCCGCCGCAGGTTGAACAGGTATTCGCGGCGTGCCACCAGCCCCACACGGGAGAACGAACTCATGACTGATTTTCCTCCACTACGTGGATAAAGATGTCATTCAAATCCGGCACCGCCAGCTCGAAACGTTCGAGGTGCGCCGTGCCGGAGGCGCTGATCGCTGCCAGCACCGAATCGCTGCTCACACCTTCCGCCAGCCGTAGCAGCATCGCGCCGCGCCCGTTGTCCCGCGCTTCCACCGCCGTCACACCGGGGATGGCCGCCCAGTCGCCGCGCCCTTCCACGATGATCGCGTGCTGCGCGTACTGCCTGCGAATGGCATCCACTGTACCGTATAGCTTTTGCTGTCCCCGGTGAATCAGGAACAGCCGATCCGCCATTTCTTCGACCT
>CAIVEA010000757.1 GCA_903904765.1 uncultured Chloroflexota bacterium | reverse complement strand
GCTCGATGCGCTCATACGCTTTGCCGGAGTTGTAGCGCGTCACCATGTAATCGCCGCGAATGGCGAACACATCCTCTGCGTCCGCCGCATGGAATTCACGCAAGAGCAACCGGCGCGTTTGCAGCGTGGGGAATACCGTAAAATCGAACAAAGTACGCATCAGGGGTGGGAACTCCCTCTCATCGCCGTTCGGCGGCCAGCGCGTCGCCCAACTGCACAACAGTTTGCACCAGCAGGTCGAAATCCTCGCGGCGGCTGCGGTGGTTGGTGTTCGCCACGCGGATGGCGTAGCGCCCATTCAAGCGGGTGTTGGAAGGCGCAGCCACGCCGCTTTCCTGCAAGCGGATGAGCAATTCCTCATTGAAGGCGTTCAGCGCCTCATCATCCATCCCCGGCACAACATAGCGGAAGCACAGGATGTTCAGCGGCGCAGGTGCGAGGCGCTCCAGCTTCGGCTCGGCATCCACCAGCCCCGCCAGATAGCGCGTCTGGTCAATGTTCTGCTGCACCAGCCGCCCATATTTCTCGATGCCGTGTTCCTTGATGGACATCCACACCTTCAGGGCGCGGAACGAGCGCGACAGTTCGACGGTGTAATCGGTGAACCACAGGTCAATGCCGGACACACCACGCTCGGTACGCGAGAGGTAATCCGGCGACACGCTGAACGCCCGCCGATGCTGGTCGCGGTCACGGACGAGGATGCAGGCCACATCGTAAGGCATATACATCCACTTGTGCAGATCAAAGGCTACCGAGTTTGCCCGTTCCATGCCGACGGTATAGTGCCGCGAATCGGGCGTGATGGCCGCCAGCGCCCCGAACGCGCCATCCACATGAAACCACAGGTTTTCGCGCTCCGCGATGTCCGCCAGCGTTTGCAGATCATCGAACGCGCCCGTGTTGACTGTCCCCGCCGTGCCGACAATCGCCAGCGGTTGATGGCCGGCGGCGCGGTCAGCCGCGATCATCTGCTCCAGCGCCGCGATGTCCATCTGATAATCGGCATTCACTGGAACCGAACACAGGTTGCTGCGCCCCAGCCCTAGCAGTTCCACCGCCCGCTGGATGCAGGTGTGCGCCTGTATGGAGGCGTACACCCGCAGGCGTGGCGAATGCCCCTGCAAGCCGTCCTGCCGCACGTTGAAACCACTGTGCATGTTGCGTGCCACATTCAGCCCGACGAAATTCGCCATCGAAGCACCGTTGACCAGCACGCCACTCGCTCCGGCGGGGAAGCCCATCATCTGCTTGCACCACTCGATCACCTGCGCCTCAACATGCGCGGCAGCATGCGCCCCGCCGCCCACGTTCACATTCATCATCGCCGAGAGCATATCCGCCATCACGCCCAGCGGTGTCCCCGTGCCGATCACCCAGCCCCAGAAGCGCGGGTGAATATTGCCCATCGGGTAGGGCATCACATCCTGCTTGAAATCGGCATAAACCGACTCGGCGCTCTGCGGGTCAGCAGGCAGCGGACGCTTGAGGTTGGCAATCGCGTCTTCTGGCATCGGTTGCCACGCCGGACGTTCGCGCACGTTCTGGAGATAGTCCAGCATGTCGTCCATCATGCGGTGTCCGAGGGCGCGCATCGCGTCCCAGTCCTGCGGATCGAGCGTTTCTTCCGGGCGATTGTCCTGTGCGTTCGTCATGCCGTAGTCCTTATTGTGCTATGTCGTGGGTCAGTATTATGACCTGAATCAGCGGCAGGGAATTATAACCCCGTTCGGCGGTATCGCGTTAGCCGTAACGTTCGCGCAAATAGTTCAGCGCCACGCGGTCAATATGCTGCGGAGTGGCCTCCGGCGACCAGCGTTCCTCTAAGTTTTCGCTGCTGACCAGCGCCCAGAACGCCTGCATTGAGGCCGCGTCCCACACGCCGTTGGCCTCGGCACGGGTGTACCCCAACCGCTGCGACAGCCTTTGCAGTTCCCGCGCCAGCGCCGCATCAATCGGCAGCAGATCGTCGGGATTAGGCCGCCCGAAGTACAACTGATGCATCTTCAGCAAGCCGCCGAGGTGCGTCACCGGGTCAGCATGGTCATCCACACGCAAATCGAGGTAGCGATCCGTATCGCCGCCGTAACCGCCGCCCGCTTTGACCACCACCATCCCCGCCCCCTGCCGTCCGCGCCGATCCCCGCCGGCTTGATCGCCCGCCACCAGCGCCGCGTACAGGCGTGTTTCCAGCGCCCCGCCCGTGCTGCGGAAAGCATCCGCCATCGCCGCGATCACCTGTGCCCCCGCCAGCACATTCCCCTGACAGGTGAAGCCTTCGCCCACAATATGCCCCGCCCAATCGTAGCAGGCCGCGCCGGTATGCGCCGCTGCGCCGCCCCGCGCATCCACTACGCCCACCTGCCGATCTGCCGCACGGGGGTCGTCTTTCAGCAGGAGCGCCAGCGTATCGGCGGCGCTGTGTCCGCTGCTCATCAGCGCCAGCCCCTCGCGCCCGTAGCTGATTTTGATGAACGCCTGTGTTGCCACTGCGCCCACGCCCGCCTGCGCCGCTGGCACAATCGCCCCCACCGCCAGAAATTTACTCGCCACCGCCACGCCCCATGTTTGCGTAGCGGCATCCATCGCCGTGATGCTAAACGTCATCGTCACCCATCCTTACCCGAAACCGACTATCTCCCCCCCGATTATGCTGCCGAAACGCAATTTCGTCACCCCGCCCTGCGGGCTGGTACTCGCGGCAGCGGGCAATTGTGGTTATAGTCGCTGGTATCATCATCCAATACAGCGCAGGTTACGATGTCGTCTTCATCCACATCTTTCTCCTCTTCGCTGCGTGAATTGATCGCCATTCCCGGCCTTTCGGGGATGGAAGATGCCATCGCTTCGCACATAGCGCGGCACTGGCAACCGTTCGCCGATGCCGTGTGGATAGACCCGATTGGCAACGTGGTCGCCCGCTTTGGCGAACCGTCCTCCAATGCCGTCGCTGTCCTCGCCCATATAGACACGGTGGGGATGCTCGTCCGGCGGCACAATCCCGACGGCACATTAGGCGTGGTGGCGGTGGGCGGGATCAACCTCAAATCGTTACCGGGGACTCCGGTGCGGGTGGGGGATGCCCCCGGTGTGATCGGCGTGCGTTCGCAGCATCAGGCGCGGGGCGGGGACGAAGCCGCTACCGCCGACGATCTGTATATCCACACCGCTGATGCGCGTTCGGTAGAAATCGCCACGCCTATCACTTACGCCGCCGAACCGCAGGAAATGGGCGACCTGTTTGCCAGCCCGTATCTGGATAACCGTGCGGGTTGTGCGGCGCTGCTGGCACTGGCGGAACGCCTCCGGCAACCGCTGCCGCAGACCGTCTACCTGATCGGCACGGTACAGGAAGAAACCAACTGCGCGGGCGCATATCCGGTGCTGAACGCCCTGCGTCCGGCCTGCGCCGTGTTCGTGGATGGCACGGTGAGCTACGACACGCCCGAATCTCGCGGGAAGGGTTCGGTGGTGCTGGGCGGGGGGCCGGTGCTGACCGCCTTCCTGTACACCTCCGGCGCGAACGGCTGGCATGCCGACCCGCAACTCCGCGCTCATCTGAAGGCTGTCGCCGCACGGCAGGGCATCGCCTATCAACAGGATGTCACGCACGGCCTGATGAGCGACTCGAAAGTGGCGACGTGGATGGGGCTACCCAGCGCCATCATCGGCATCCCCATGCGCGGCAAACATTCGCAGATGGAAATGCTTGACCTGCGCGACCTGACGCAGACTGTCGAACTGCTCATCTATACCCTTCATCACCCCTTGC
>CAIVEA010000756.1 GCA_903904765.1 uncultured Chloroflexota bacterium | reverse complement strand
GATCTGTTGAACGGGGCGGCCTTTGCCGGACAGCGCACAATTCAGCAGGTGGAGGTGAGTGCCGATGATGGCGCATGGATGCCCGCCGCTTTTACGCCTGCTCCGGCTGGTGAATGGGTATTATGGCGGCAGGTATGGCAGCCGCCGCAAGCGGGCGCGTATGTGCTGCGGGTGCGGGCGGTGGACTCGGTGGGGCAGGTGCAAATGAATGCCATCCAGCAGCGCGTGGTGCGGGTGATGGATGAAAGCAGATAAAGACTGATGATGACACTTTCGCGGCGCACCTTTTTGACGTGGATGGGCATGAGCGCGGTGGCGATCAATCTGCGTGGGTGGCCTGTGGCAGCGTTGCCAGCGGGCGAAATCCGGCAGGGGCGGGCGCTGTCGGTACTGAATGTGCTGCGCCAGCCGCGACCGACGGCGGCGGTGGTGGGGCAGCACTGGCCGGATAGCATGTTACCTATCCGGCGGGCAGTGGGTGAGTATTTCGAGATTCCCGGCGGGTATGTGCCGCAGACTGATCTTCAGCCGATGGTCATCACATCCGCTGCGCTGCTGCCAGAATCGGCAGTGCTGCCTTTCTGGGCGGAAGTGCGCGGCGCAGTGAGCGCGGTACGGGCGTATGCTGCGGCAGACGCGCCGCTGCGGGCGCGAATCGGGCATGGAGGGGTGCTGCAAGTGGTGGAACGCTTGCCCGGTGAGCCGATGTGGTACGGGTTGGCAGATGCCAGCGGCGAACGACTGGGCTGGGCACAGGCGAGCGCGTGGAGTCCGGTTGTGACGCAAACGGCGCGAACGGGCGCTGCGCTGTTACTGGACACGCGGCGCTACCAGTGGCGGCTGGAACAGGACGGGCAAGTGCTTGGCGGCGGGATGTTCGCGGGCGGGCGGGCGCTCGTGCGCGGGCAATATCGCGTTGAGCAGCGTACCCCCGCCAGCACCGAGGGGGCGTATGCGGGGGCGGCGTGGCGGCTGACTTTCGGTGCAGGTGCGTCTCTGGTGGGCGCGTACTGGCACAACCGCTTCGGGCAGGGGGGCGCGACGGAAACTGTCCAACTGCCACCCGCGCAGGCGTGCTGGTGTTACGAATGTCTAGGCCAAGATGGGACGATTATCATCGAGTGATGCCCCGCAGTCATGCTACACTGGAACAGTAATGCTTTCCGTAGGGAATTGATTTTCTATTCGTACCGTGATTGTCCTATGTTTGTCCAACGAAGTATAGCGACGAGGTAATGGGTTGTGGCCGCTGATAATCTGACTATGGGACTGGCTTTTGTAGCCGGGTTCATTTCGTTCATCTCTCCGTGTGTGCTGCCGCTGGTGCCGGCCTATATCGGCTATATGGGCGGGCGCATGACCAACTCGGTATCAGTGCAGGTGTCGGCGGGCGGGGCGGCGCTGCGGCCTTCGCTGAGTATGCGCTTCGGCACGGTGCTGCATGGTGTGTTCTTCGTGCTGGGGTTCACGTTCGTATTTGTGCTGATCGGCTTGCTCTCCACTGCATTTATTCAGCAGGTGGGCGGGCGCAACATCAACCTTGTGACCGGCATCATCGGACGTTTCGGCGGCATAGTGATTATTTTCTTCGGCCTGCATGTGATGGGCATGTTGCAAAAGCTGTTCGCCCTGTTGCAGGCCAATAAACGGCTGATCGGCAGTCCGCTGTTGAGTGTGGCGGCGGGGCTGCTAGGCAGCGCATTTGTGCTGTGGGGCTTCAGCGGGACGCTGTTGCCGTCGCTGACGACCACGATGGCGACGATGGCCGGTGAAGTGACGCAGGTGCAATGGCCGGCGATCATCGCGCTGGCACTGGTGGCCGTGTTGTGGCTGTGGTTGTTCATTTCCGGCGCGTTCACGCAGGCCGCTGCTTTCTGGACGCAGCAAATCGGCAGCATCCAGACGCTCCTGTACACTGACACGCGCCGACAGATGCAGGCACGGGGCGGGCAGGGGTACGGTAGTTCGGCGCTGATGGGTGTGATCTTCTCGGCAGGTTGGACACCATGCATTGGCCCGGTGTACGGCGCGGTGCTGACGATGGCGGCCAATACGGGCGATGTGGGGCGGGCGGGAACGCTGCTAGCGGCTTATTCGCTGGGGCTGGGCGTACCGTTCCTGCTGACCGCGCTGCTGCTGGATGGCGCACAGGGTATCCTGAAGAAACTCCAGCGCCACATGCACAAAATTGAATTGGTCAGCGGTGCATTCTTGATCGTGATCGGCCTGCTGGTGGCGACGGGGACGCTGCAAATCCTCAGCCAGTCGCTGGCGGGGCAATATGCAGATGTGGCGGTGAATCTAGAGGAGCAGGTGATCGGGTCGTTGTCGGGGCAGAACAACGCAGCGCCGACGGCTGAACCGACGGCGGATGGCAGCACAGGCTTGAACTCGATCAGCGATGCGGCAGCCGCCGCAGCCGCTGCGTCCGGTCTTGAGGAGGGGAGCGTCCCTCCGAATTTCGAGACGACCACAACGGCGGGTGAAACGGTGCGGCTGGCAGATTTGCGCGGTCAGGTGGTGCTGGTGAACTTCTGGGCGACATGGTGCGGCCCGTGCCGCAAAGAGATGCCTGCTCTCGAAGCTCTGTATCAGCAGTACAGCGAGCTGGGGTTCACGGTGCTGGCGGTCAACTATATGGAAACCGCGAAGCAGATTGACGACTTCGCCAAAGAGCTAAAGCTGTCTTTCCCGCTGCTGCTGGATGAAAAAGGCGAGATACAACTGCTCTATAACATCCTCGGTTATCCCACCTCGTATCTGATCGGGCGCGACGGGACGATTGTGGCGCGTTATCTGGGCGAATTGGATGCTGCGGCTTTCGAGACGGCGTTGAAACAAGCTCTCGGTTAATGGGCTGGTTGAGGCGTTCGGGGCTGATTCTGGGGGCTGCGCTCTGCTGGAGCGCGGCTCTTTTGCTTCTGGTAGTCGTTGGGCTGCCGGAGCGTGCCACCTATACGGGCGTGGTGCGCCCCGGCGAACGGCCTATCGCACCGGAGATCGGGGCGGTTGCGCCGCCCTTCAGCGGGGTGACAGTGACGGGCGAACGGGTGGATTTGTGGGCGCTGCGCGGGCAGCAGGTCATTGTGAATTTCTGGGCGACGTGGTGCGAACCGTGTGCTGTTGAGATGCCCGAACTTCAGGCGTTGTATGCGGAACGCGGTACGGCGCTGCGCGTGGTGGCGGTGAACCTCGGTGAGGGGGCGGCGCAGGTGCGGGCATGGGCAGATCGCTTCGGGTTGACGTTCGATTTGCTGCTCGACCCCGATCAGCGGGTGGCGGCGCTGTATCAGCTGCGCGGGCAGCCTTCGACCTATGTTATCTCGGCAGAGGGTGTGATTACGCATATTTTCTACGGCTCCACGACGGCGGCAGCGCTGCGCGGGGTGTTGTGATGCGCTGCGGGAGTGTGCGTCGGCGGCTGAACGTGGTAGACTGCGAACGCAACAGGCAAGATGGAAAGCAGGGGCGGGTATGGCTGGCAAACAACCGCGCAGTTCAGTCGGGCTGCGCCTGAACCTTATGGTGCTGCGGTTTACGCATAACTGGCTGCGGGTGGTGTGCATCGTGGTCGGCATCTATGCGTCGCTGCCGATTGCTGCGCCGATCATGATGAAAGTGGGCGCGACGGGCATCGGGCAGACGTTGTACACCCTGTACAGCCCATTCTGCCATCAATTCGCTTTCCGTTCGGTATTCCTGTTCGGGGAGCAGCCGTTCTACCCGCGCTACAACACGGGCAGTCCGTATAAACCCTTCGAGGCGTATGTGCAGGACTTGCCGGAGTTCGCGCCGGATCATGCGGTGAGCATCTGGGGGCAACGGGTGGGCGTGGTGGGCGATATACGCGCTTTCACCCCCGGTTTTCAGGGCGCTTCCCGCGATTTTAAGGGCAACGAGCAGATGGGCTATAAAACCGCGCTGTGCGCCCGTGATATGGGCATTTACATGGCGTTGTTCGCGGGTACGCTCATCTATAGCCACCCGACAGTGCGCCGCCACCTGCGCCCCGTCCCCATCTGGCTTTATTTGTTGCTGGGGATCGCTCCGATTGCACTGGATGGCGTGAGCCAACTGCTGGGTTATCCACCGTTCAATTTCTGGCCGCCACGAGAAACGCTGCCGGTTTTCCGGGTGGTGACGGGGGTGCTATTCGGATTGATGAATGCGTGGCTGGGACTGCCGTATCTGGAACTTTCGATGCGCGATACACGCGATCAGATCGAGTCTAAGTTGGAACGGGCAGGCTACCCGCTAGAATAACGACAGTTGCAGCGGCGGACGGCGGCCATCCAGCAGGATATAGGGCGCGGCGCGTTCCGGCGCGGCAATACCTAGCTGGCGCAAATGCCCGAGGTCGCTCAAGCGTCCGCTGCGGCGGGCGCGAAGAATCGCGTCGGCGGCTTTAGGCCCGATTCCCGGCACGCGCAGCAGTTGTTGACGATCGGCCTGCATGATGTCCAGCGGCTTCTGGCTGAGATTCGCATCCGCCCATGCCCGTTTGGGGTCTACATCCAAACGCAGATTCCCTTCCCCTTCCAGCGGTAGTTCTTCCACTGACCAGCCGTAATCCCGCAGCAAGAAACTGGATTGATACAGGCGGTGTTCACGCTGTGGCAGGGTGGCGCTCACGTTCTCGAAGGGCGTATCCGTGACCGGATTGAAGGCCGAATAATAGGCGCGGGTCAGGCTCATCTGGCGGTGCAGCTTTTCGCTCAGCGAGAGCAATTCCAGATCGGTATCTCCCACCGCACCCACCACGAACTGCGTCACGCTGCTGGCGCGAATGCTCCGCGTGGTACGAATCTGGTGCGCCCAACCGAGCAGTTGCAGCAGTTCGTTCTGGAAGTTTTTCTTGGGCGCGAGGGCGTTCAGCCGCGTTTCGGTGGGGCCTTCGAGATTGATTGAGATGCGGTCAGCCAGTTGCATCGCCCGCACCAGTTGATCGTATTCCGACCCCGGCATAACTTTGAGATGGATGAAGCCGCGATACTGGTATTTGCGCCGGATGATTTCCACCGTGTCGAGGATTTTGTCCTGCGTGGTGACGCTGCCCT